>JAQVKJ010000001.1 GCA_028694715.1 Weeksellaceae bacterium
TCTTTTTTATCACAGATTTGGAACACAAAATCATAAGCATTTTTTCCGCGGTATTCAGCGCGATAAGTTCTGCAATGTGTTTCCCTGACCTCATCGGTACCAAAGTTAATGATTGTACTCTTATTGAACAATTCATTGTGCACAAATGCACTGTCAATATTTTCGGCTTGTATAAATTCACTTACATTTTCAGAAAAGCTGAGCGGATAAATTTTGGCTTCTTCGAGTGTTCTTGAATTGGGCAGATAGGAGCATTGTGAAACCTTGGGGCCAAAAAAGAAAACGACCAAAACCATACCGATGATTACACCAATCATATAAAAACGAAGTCTCCTCAGAAAATTCATGTGTGTAGAAAATTGATTTGCAATTATACGATTAATAAATTGATGTCGTGAAAATTCAAATCAAACCATTCGCTTATCTTCTGATTGGTCACTCTCCCGTGAAACAAGTAGATGCCTTCCCTCAGTCCCATGTCTGATTGAATGACCCGTTCAAATCCACCTTCGTTCGCAATTTTCATCAAATAAGGCATAAAGAAATTGCTCATCGCTTTTGTGGCAGTTCGTGCCACACGCGAAGTGATGTTGGTCACTCCGTAGTGAATCACACCGTGTTTGATCACCACCGGATGATCCAGCGTAGTGATTTCCGAAGTTTCAAAACAACCGCCGTTGTCGATGCTCAAATCTATAATGACTGCACCGGGTTTCATGCTTTTGACCATTTTTTCGGTCACCACACATGGTGCCCTCACTTCTCCACGAAGTGCACCAATGGCTACATCACATCTTTTTAGACATTTGGCCAATTCCTTAGGATCTAACATGGAAGTGGAAACCCGTACGCCCAAATCAGTCTGAAGTCTTCTGAGCCGACTCAGTGAATTGTCAAATACCCTGACACTGGCGCCCAGCCCCAGCGCAGCTTTTGAAGCAAACTCACCTATGGTGCCTCCGCCGAGTATTACCACATCTGTTGGACGAATGCCTGCAACGCCACCCATCAGAATCCCGTTGCCACCGTTTGTGTTGGAGAGTAATTCACCCGCCAGTAGTATAGAGGCCGTGCCGGCAATTTCACTCAACAATCTCACAATCGGTAGATTGCCGTGAGAATCCCTGATGAATTCAAATCCGAGTGCGGTCGTCTTTTTGGTAGCGAGTTTTTCAAAATACGAACGGGTTTGCATATTGATTTGGACAGTAGAAACCAGAAAAGAATTGGGGGTAAGTAAGTCTATTTCGCTGCTATCCAGCGGGTTGACTTTGAGTACCACTGGTTTTGAAAAAACCTCTTTTGGGTCGTACGAAATTTTCGCACCGGCTTCTGAGTATTCATTGTCGGTGTAGTTGGCACCTTCGCCTGCACCAGTTTCTATGGTAATCTCATGACCGTTTGCTACCAGAACCTGAACTGCGTCCGGGTTCAGACAAACTCTTTTTTCGTGTAGATGTGTTTCTTTGGGGATACCAATGCTCAGGCTACCGCCTTTAGGTCTGACTTCCAGTCTTTCCTCTTTTGGAATCAATTCCTGACGAGAAAATGGGGTATAGACTCCAGTGTTTTCCATTTCATAAAATTAATCAAAAAAAATGTTTCTTCGGCCTTCTTCATCAATTATTTTGATAGTGTGATAATCCTCTGACAATAAATTCATGGCTGTGTCGGGCCATTCAATCAAACACCAATCACCGGAATCCAGATATTGCTCCAATCCAAAATCGAGTGCTTCTTCAGTAGATTTGATGCGGTACAAATCCAGATGATAGACTTTTCCATCTGGAATTTTATATTCGTTCACGATGGAAAATGTGGGGCTGCTGACCTTGTCCTTTGAACCCATTGCTGCAAGCAGAGCTTTGATGAGCGTTGTTTTTCCGACTCCCAATTCACCTTCAAACAAAATGATTTTGAAACTGAATTCTGACAGTAATTTTCTGGCTGTCTCATCGAGTTGTTCCAGGGAACTTATTTGGAAGTCCATCTGTTTCAGCTTAGTTTTTGGGTGTCAAAGTTACAAAAGGAATAATCATTTCTTCCATTGAAATTCCACCGTGTTGATAGGTGTCTTTGTAATAATTCACAAAATGGTTGTAATTTTTTGGAAAAGCCAGAAAGATGTCTTCTTTGGCAAAAATGTATTTGGAACTCACATTTACCCTTGGCAGATAATGGCCTTCTGCATCCTCAATCACAAAAACATCGTCTTCGTTGTACTGCAGTTTCCTACCCATTTTGTACCGGATATTGGTGCTGGTTTCCCGGTCGCCGACCACTTGAGAAGGTTTCCTGACAAAAATGGTTCCGTGGTCTGTGGTCAACAGGATTTTCATTCCCTCCTCTTGTGCTTTTTTGATGATTTGCATCAGATATGAAGTTTCAAACCAGCTTTTTGTGATTGAACGATAGGTTTTGTCGTCTCTTATCATTTGACTTACAATTTGATTGTCCGTTTTGGCATGCGAAAGTATATCAATGAAATTGTAAACAATCACTGTGAGGTTTTTGTTTTTGTATTTATGGAAATCTTCCAGCACCTTTTTTTCGTAGTTTGAATTCAGTATTTTGAAGTACTGGGTGTTCAAATCAGACATGCCCAATCTTTTCATCTGGTCATCCAGAAACTCTTTTTCATATTGGTTTTTGGTTCCTTCTTCATTGTCATTCAGCCATTTATTTGGAAATCTTTTTTCGATTTCTGAAGGCATCAGTCCAGCGAAGAATGCATTTCTTGCGTATTGGGTTGCAGATGGGAGTATGCTGTAATACAACTGCTCTTTTTCAATATTGTACAAATTTCCAAACAATGGTTCGATGACTTTCCACTGATCATATCTGAGATTATCAATCATAATCAGCAGTGTATTTTGGTTTTTTGACAAATGGGGTTTGGCCAGTTCTTTGAATGCAGTGTGCGAAAGGACGGGTTTGTCATCTGTGTGAAGCCAGTCGTGGTAATTGTTTTTGATAAATTTAAAGAAAGTAGAATTTGCTTCTTTCTTCTGGTCTTCCAAAATGACCGACATCTGTGAATCTTCGATGTTTTCCAATTCAAGTTCCCAAAAAACCAGTTTTTTATAGATGTCTTTCCAGTCGTCAAAATCTCTTGCATTCATCAGGTCCATCGAAATTTTTCTGAATTCCTGCTGATAATTGACCACCGTTTTTTCGGTAATCAGTTTGTTTCTGTCCAATATCTTTTTCAGACTGAGCAGTATCTGGTTCGGATTGACCGGTTTGATTAAATAGTCGGCGATATGTGCACCTATGGCCTCTTCCATGATGTGTTCTTCCTCGCTTTTTGTAATCATCACCACCGGCAGTTGGGGTTTGATTTCCTTTATTTTCATCAGTGCTTCCAACCCGCTCATGCCCGGCATGTTCTCGTCAATGAGTACGGCTGCGAAATTTTCGTTCGGAATAATTTCTAACGCATCGGTCGCATTATTTATCATTTGGGTTTCATACCCTTTTTTTTCTAAAAAAATAGAATGAGGTTTCAGGAGTTCAATCTCGTCATCTATCCATAAAATCTTTATCGCCATACAAGTGTTTTGTTTAAATTTGTAATCTAATTATTTGTTAAATTTCTGAATTTTGGAGTTCGTAAACAAACTCAAGGTATTTAACGATCCGGTACACGGATTTATTAGCATACCCAATGAATTAATTTTTGATATTATCCAGCATCCGTACTTTCAGCGACTGCGAAGAATATGCCAAACCGGTTTGACAGAGTTGGTTTATCCGGGTGCCAAACATTCTCGTTTCCATCATGCACTGGGGGCAATGTTTTTGATGCAGAAGGCTATAGAGACACTTAGGATGAAGGGGGTGGAGATTTCGGAAGAGGAAAAAAATGCTGTGCTTTGTGCCATTTTACTTCACGATATTGGTCATGGTCCTTTTTCTCACGCACTGGAACATACAATTATGGAAGACTGGGTGCATGAAAAAATTTCTCTACATATCATGGAATTGCTCAACATCGAATTTTCAGGTCAGTTGGAATTGGCCATAAGGATTTTCAAAGGAGAGTACGAAAGAAAATTTTTGTCGCAGTTGGTGTCCAGTCAGTTGGATGTAGATAGACTGGACTATCTGAAAAGAGACAGTTTTTTTACGGGTGTGGTAGAAGGAAATATCAATCCCGATAGGATTATTTCGACAATGAATGTAAAGGACGACCAGTTGGTCATTGATTCAAAAGGAATTTATTCCATTGAAAAATACTTGATTGCGCGAATGTTCATGTATTGGCAGGTTTATAACCACAAAACTTCGGTAACTGCAGAAGTGCTTGCAATTCAGGCCTTGAAAAGAGCAAAGGAACTCAGTCGTTCCGGACACAGACTTTTTGCAACCGACGCTTTGAATTACTTTCTCAGCAACAGCCAATCATCGGATTTGAAAATGCGACTTGCTTACTTCACAAAATTGGACGACAGCGATATTTGGACTTGTCTTAAACAATGGCAACACCATGATGATCAGATTCTTGCATATATTTCTTCTGCATTAGTAAACCGCCGGCTGCCTGTGTCAAAGATATTAAGTCAAAAACTGTCCTTGGAAGAAATCAAAGGTTTGACCACCAAGGCTGCTGAGATTGTTGGCGTGGATGACGGAAGCTATTTTGTACACCAGACACAAATCAGGGTGATTCCGTATGACAGCGAACATTCACCCATTTTTATCATGAACAAGGACAAATCTTTGGATGAAATTTCAGATTCTGTTTTGCAAATTTTGTCGCATCAGCTGTTGAATCCGATAGAGAAGTACCACCTTTGTTATTTGAATGTTAAGAAAAAACAATAATTCAATCGGCATATATATCCAAAATTTATATTTTTGCAGTCTATGGAATTTAGCGCAGCAGAGATAGCCTCGTTTTTGGAAGGGAAAGTGGTCGGGGATCCGCAGGTGAAAGTAAACACGCTTTCAAAAATTGAGGAGGGTAAACCAGGGTCAATTTCCTTTCTGGCAAATCTCAAATACGAAACATTCATTTATGAAACAAAGGCATCCGTTGTGATTGTTTCAAATGATTTCATCCCAAAAGCCAAGGTGAATGCTACCCTTGTGTATGTCGAAGACGCTTATCGCTCGTTTATCAAATTGCTCAATTATGCCAATCATCTCAGAGGCAAAAGGACAGGAATTGAAGAAAATGTACACATCGATGCGACCGCCAAATTGGGTGAGGATGTGTACATTAGTAGTTATTGTTATATTGACAGGGATGCGGTGATAGGGAATTCAGTGATGATTTATTCCAATTCCCATATTGGGCAGAATGTAAAGATAGGCGAAGGAACCATCATCCATTCAGGAGTCAGAATCTATCCCGACACCATTATCGGAGAGAACTGTATCATCCATGCCAATACAGTGATTGGTGCCGATGGATTTGGATATACACCCAATACCGATGGTTCTCACGACAAAGTTCCTCAAATCGGAAATGTCATTATCGGTGATGATGTTGAAATCGGTTCATCATGCACCATCGACCGAGCCACGCTCGGTTCAACCAGAATTCACTCGGGCGTTAAACTCGACAACCAGATTCAGATTGCGCACAATGTTGAGATTCATGAAAATACGGTCATTGCATCACAAACGGGAATTGCAGGTTCCACAAAAATCGGCAAAAACTGTGTGGTAGGCGGACAAGTTGGTATCATAGGGCACCTCAAGATTGGTGATTTTGTGCAGATTCAGGCACAAAGTGGCGTGAACAACAATCTGCCGGATGGATCCAGAGTTTATGGATCGCCTTCCATGAATGCAAGTGACTTTAGAAAATCTTATGTATATTTCCGCAATTTTCCCGGAATCATCAAAAGACTGGAAGATTTGGAAAAAGAAATAAAACAAACAATTAAAGAATAAATGTCTGATAAACAAAAAACACTCGCTGGAGAATGCGTCTTGAAAGGAGTGGGCTTACACACAGGTTGCGAAGTGAATGTGACTTTGAAACCCGCACCGGTCAACACCGGTTTTGTATTTGTCAGAACAGATTTGGAAGGAATGCCACATGTGGAGGCCGATGCCAATTATGTGACCAGTACTGACAGAGGTACAACGATTGAGAAAAAAGGAGTCGAAATTCATACTACAGAACACCTGCTTGCCGCACTGACAGGCATGGATTTGGACAATGTTTATATAGAAATTGACAATTCAGAGGTTCCGATACTCGATGGTTCTGCAAAATATTTTGTGGAATCGATTGAAAAGGCCGGTGTCATCGAACAAGACAAAGACCGTGAATATTATGTCATCAAGGAGATTGTGACTTTTTCTGACCCCACAACAGGTTCTGAAATCACTGCTATTCCCGCAGATGAATACCAAGTCACCACCATGGTGGACTTCGGTACAAAGGTTTTGGGTACACAAAACGCTTCCATCAAAAGTATTTCTGAATTCAAGGATGAAATTGCCAACGCAAGAACATTCAGCTTTCTACATGAACTCGAGTTCCTTTTGGATGCCGGACTGATCAAAGGAGGCGACCTCAGCAACGCAATCGTCTATGTGGATTCAGAAATTACCACTGAAACCAAAAAGAAATTGACCAAAGCATTCAGAAAAGAAGATGTTTCCATTCAGCCAAACGGCGTATTGGACAATATCACCCTCCACTATCCCAACGAAGCGGCACGCCACAAACTATTGGATGTCATTGGCGATTTGGCACTGGTAGGGGTGAAACTGAAGGCCAAAATCATCGCCAACAAACCTGGACATAAAATCAACACCAGTTTTGCCAAAAAATTGAGCAAACAAATCGCTATCGCCAAGAGAAAAAATGTACCTGAATTTGATTTGACCAAAAATCCAATATACGACATCAACGATATATTGAAAATCCTTCCGCATCGTCCACCTTTCCTACTGCTGGACAAAGTCATAGAGAAATCGGATACTTATCTTGTAGGTGTGAAAAATGTAACGATGAACGAACCGTTTTTCGTTGGCCATTTTCCAAATGAGCCAGTGATGCCAGGCGTACTCCAGGTCGAGGCCATGGCGCAACTGGGAGGAATTCTTGTATTGGGTGAGATCGATGACCCAAAAGAGTATTCAACTTATTTCATGAAAATTGAAAATGTGAAGTTTAAAAGAAAAGTAATTCCTGGCGATACGCTGGTACTAAGGGTTGAACTGCTCCAACCAATCAGAAGAGGCATTGTTCACATGCGCGGTTTTGCGTATGTCAATGATACCATAGCCGCAGAAGCCGAAATGATGGCTTTGGTTACAAAAGACAAAATCTAATATTATTAACAATGACTCAACCACTTGCTTATATACATCCTGGAGCGAAAATCTCAAAAACAGCCATCATCGAACCGTTTACCTCTATTTATGATGATGTGGTAATCGGGGAGGGAACTTGGGTGGGCCCCAATGTGACTATCATGGAGGGTGCAAGAATCGGAAAGAACTGCAAGATTTTTCCAGGTACGGTCATCTCCGCTGTTCCTCAGGATTTGAAATACCAAGGTGAAAATACACAAACCATCATTGGAGACAATACGGTCATCAGGGAATGTGTGACCGTCAATAAAGGTACCAATGCACTGGGTTATACAAAAATTGGAGACAATTGCCTGATCATGGCCACTGCACACATTGCACACGACTGCATCATCGGAGACCATGTGATTTTGGTCAACGGTGTAGGGTTGGCCGGACATATCGTGGTGGGTAATCATGCCTTTATTGGCGGGATGAGTGCCGTCCATCAATTTACGATGATTGGCGAACACGCTTTTATAGCAGGTGGTTCCTTGGTCAGAAAAGATGTACCTCCTTATGTGAAGGCCGCCAGAAATCCACTCTCATACGCCGGAATCAATTCCATCGGATTGAGAAGAAGAGGATTTACTTCGGAAAAAATCATGGAAATTCAGAACATTTATAGAATATTATTTCAAAAGAATAAAAACACCACACAGGCGCTGGAATTGATAGAAGCCGAATTCGAGGCGACCAAAGAACGGGATTTGATCATCCAATTTCTGCAAAACAGCTCCAGAGGTGTGATGAAGGGATACAGTTCAAAAGGAGAATTTTAAAAAATTAAGAAATCAATTTTATTTTAAACAATGGCAACAACAGCAGACATCAGAAAAGGTTTGTGTATTAATTGGAACAATGATACCTGGAAGATAGTGGAATTTCAGCATGTGAAACCCGGAAAAGGACCGGCATTTGTCAGAACCAAATTAAAAAGTATCACAACAGGAAAGGTGCTGGAAAATACTTTTCCTGCCGGACACAAAATCGACGAAGTGCGTGTGGAAACCAGAAAATACCAGTATTTGTATGAAGATGACAATGGATTCCATTTTATGAACAATGACGATTTTTCGCAGGTTTACCTGAACAAAAACATGATTGAAAACGCCCAGTTTATGAAAGCCGGTGACGAAGTGACCATCCTCTTTAGGGCAGAAGACGAAATGCCGCTTTCTGCTGAGATGCAACAGTTCGTGATTCTCGAAATAACATATACTGAACCAGGGCTGAAAGGCGATACCGCCACCAATGCAATGAAGCCCGCCACCACAGAAACAGGTGCTGAAATCCGTGTGCCCTTATTCATCAATGAAGGTGACAAAGTGAAAATCAATACTGAAGACGGTTCTTACATGGAAAGAATCAAGGAATAATTCTTTTATCCAAAAAGAGTAAAAAAGCCTGCGAATCTGGACTTGCAGGCTTTTTTTTGTAATACCGGAGATCCCATTTCTTAATGATTTCATCGGTTTTGAATTGACAAGCGTTTGATTTTGTTGAAACAAAATATACTCCTTTTGGGAAACCGCTAAAAGCAACTTCAATTTTGTGGGTGAAAACTTCAATATTATCTCAATATTAAAAAGCCTTAGATTTGCAAATAAATCAATCTCTGAAAAATGAAAAAATCAATTATAACAGGCATGGGTCATTTCGTCCCCCAAAGGGTAGTAACCAATGATGATTTGGCCAAAGTAATGGATACCAATGACGAATGGATTCGCGAACGCACAGGAATAGAAGAAAGAAGACATCTTGGAAAAAACTCTGAAACCAATACTTCAGATTTGGTTGTAAAAGCAGCTGAAATGGCGCTAAAAAACGCAGGCATAAGCGCAAGCGACATAGATTTCATCATATTTGCCACACTGAGTCCCGATTATTTTTTTCCCGGATGTGGCGTGCTGATTCAAAAGAAACTTGGTTGTGATACCATCGGTGCATTGGATGTGAGAAACCAATGTTCTGGTTTTATATATGCACTTTCAACAGCCGACGCTTTTATTCGCTCGGGCATTTACAGAAATATATTGGTCATTGGGGCTGAGAATCATTCCTTTGGCCTTGACTTGACCACTCGCAGCAGGAGCGTTTCCGTGATTTTTGGCGACGGAGCCGGTGCAGTGGTTGTTTCTGCTTCCGACGAACAAGGAAGAGGAATCATCACAACAAATTTACACAGCGAGGGAGAATATGCAGAGAATCTTGCTGTTTTATTCCCGGGCACCCAATATGGCTGGGCAGATGTATTGCTCGATGAAGACAATCCAATCACTGCCGACGAGATTTATCCGCATATGGATGGAAACTTTGTATTCAAACACGCAGTAACTCGTTTTCCGGAATCTGTGAAGGAAGCTTTTGAAAAATCGGGTGAGAGAATTGAAAACTTGAAATTATTTATTCCGCACCAAGCCAATCTGAGAATCAGTCAGTTTGTGCAAAGACAGCTGGGACTGAGAGACGAACAGGTCTTTAACAATATACAGAAATACGGCAACACCACTGCTGCTTCTATCCCGATTGCATTGAGCGAAGCCGTACAGCAGGGGAGAGTTCAAAAAGGTGATTTGATTTGTATGACCGCTTTTGGAAGTGGTTTTACATGGGGCAGCGTCTTGATGCGTTGGTGAGCTGTGTCAATTGAACATGAAAAATTCAATGCAAAACACTGTTGACAGTTGTATTTATATTGAAAATAATTGCACCGTCACGAATTTCTAATCATTGTTTTCATTATAAACAATGAACTTATAAATTGACAATAAAAAAATGCCGGTATTCAGCCGGCATTTTTCAATGCTTTGAATCTGCTATTTATTTTACAATGAGTTTTTGATTTTGTTTGACTTTTGAGTTGACAAATTCAACGATATAAACGCCTTTCGGTAAATTGAATCTAATAACTGATTTAGAATCAATATTTTTCTGGCTTAAAACTATTTTTCCGTTGATGTCTATAATTTTCAAATCTCCTGTTCCCTCAATTGAAACCATTAAATAATCAGATGCAGGGTTTGGATAGATTCTGAAAATATCTGAATCCAAGTCGGAAGTTGACATGCCCACACCACACTTAAAAGGGTCATAAAAAACTTCACCCAGAGAATCATCGTCATTTTTGTGGAAAATCACACCTTCTACATCTTCTTCGGTAGATTGCTGGCCTTCAATCCAACAGTTGTGCAGTGCTTTCACCTCATTGGGCGTATTGTTATACAGTGCAAAAACCATATCGTTGTTGCCGTTTTCGCTAAAAATATTTTCGCCCGGGTTGTAATCTTCCTGTTGGTCACTGCCCAAATTGATTTTTGCATTTTCCTGAAGCGTGATTCCCCAAAGATTCCTTCTTATTTCGTTGCCCGTTACATACACCAATGAAGTATCATACAGGTTGATGCCACTTCCGCCCAGCATGGGTTGGCCTTCTGTGTCATTGTCTTCAATGATATTGTCAGAAATGATGCCCGAAGTAGCCTGCCCCATGGAAGTAATGCCGTAACGGTTGTCTCTGATGGTGTTCCCACTGATCAATATGTTGTTTTCTACGCCCAACAAACTGGAAGCAGAAATACCACCTACTTTGGTCAAGTCTCTGTCACCTATAATAATGTTGTTAATGATTTTTATGGTGTCCGATGCGCCGCTTGGTCCCATGTTGATTTGAGGTGCATTTCCGTTTAGTTGGTGGTTTTGTTCAAAATAATTTCCAACGATGATGGCTGCTACCGAAGCATTTGCAGCTGAACTTAGTGCGGGTTTGTCATTTTGATAAAATTGGCACCCATCAACAACCGGACTCCCTTTTGAAAAAGAGATTGCAGCACCCGTTGAAGAACCTACCGAATGATTTCCGATGCCACAATCATACATTTGAAAATTCCCGGTGACCACTTTCAATCCACCTCCGTATTCAATTAGGGTGTTGATGAGAAAGATTTCTGAGTCATCGTAGAACCAGAAACCTTTGTAAGGATTTGCCGTGTCATAAGCTGTAATTTTAATTTGAGAATCCTGTGCATCACTCAGGAAATACCCTTTCACACCAATTTCTACTCCAGGTTTGATTTTGAGAACCAGCGTATCATCTAACCTGAGTGAGTCATTTTCTGCAACCATCAGGTCTTCGTGGAGTATATAATCCCCCCCTTCCATAGTCACTGTGCCGGGAGAATCGGCCATAATATCGTTGAGTGTCCAGTTGACGCCTGTGTTTGGAGTGGTGTATTGCGCATTGAGACTACAGGTCACAATCAACGAGCCAAGAATAAATATTTTATTTTTCATGTTGAATAATTAATATAGATATGAGGCGCAAGTTATAATAAATTACGAAATTTGTAGTTAATTGGATAGGTGAATTATGTTAACCAAAAGAGCTAAATACGGACTAAAAGCAATGAAATACTTAGCGGAGCAGCCCACTGCTTCGCCCGTTTTGATTTCTGAAATTTCAGAACAAGAGAACATTCCTTTTAAATTTTTGCAAGGCATTTTATTGAGTTTGAAAAGACACGGTTTTTTAGATTCTAAAAAGGGGAAGGGTGGTGGTTACTTTCTGAAAATACCGGCCGACCAAATCAATATGGCATCTCTTTTTAGGGTTTTGGATGGTCCAATTGCATTGGTACCCTGTGTAAGTATGAATTATTATCAAAGATGTGACGATTGTCCGGATGAGGAAATATGCAGTGTAAACCGGCTGATGGCGCAGGTCAGAGATCGCACGCTTAAGCTACTAGAGAATGAAACTCTGGAAGATTTAATAAAAGATTAAATTTTTTTACATAATAGTATACTGTTTTGATAGACTTTTGTATATTTGCTGCAGGAAAATTCACTTTTCCAAATCTGAATTGATCTTAAATACTTTTAAGATTATTTGTGTGTTAGTTATTTGGCCTCATAGTTGAACTCTCTACTGTGAGGTTTTTTTTGAACTTGATTTCAAAATTCAAAAGGCAAATACACTCATTGGGCAGGCAGGTCGATGCTCAAAAAATAAAATACTTTATTCCTAATTTGTCAAATAAAAAAAACTTCCTACATTTGCACGCCTGAAAGTATGCCAGCTTGCCTGATTGCTTTTGGGAAAGTTTAAGTTTAAAAGTAGAACAGTTTATGTTCTATACTGTAAAATAAACGAATTTATGTTAACAGATCCAATTTCAGATTATCTGACACGCATTAGAAATGCGATGTCCGCAGGACACAAGGTTGTTGAAATTCCTGCATCTAACCTCAAGAAGGAAATCACCAAAATCCTTTTCGACCAAGGTTACATTTTGAACTACAAATTCGAGGATGGTGCCCACCATCAGGGTATGATTAAAATTGCGTTGAAGTACGATAAGATGACCAAAGCGCCGGTAATCAAAAAACTGAAAAGGGTGTCCCGTCCCGGACTGCGTCAGTACAAAGGCGCCGGAGAACTTCCTAGAATTTTGAATGGACTTGGAGTAGCGATTGTCTCTACTTCAAAAGGAGTGATGACAGACAAACAGGCTCGTCAGGAGAATGTTGGAGGTGAAGTATTGTGTTTGGTTTATTAATATTAAAAGCAGAAAAAAATGTCAAGAGTAGGACACGCAAATATCAATATCCCTGACGGAGTAAGCGTTGAAGTTAAGGACGGTATAGTAACCGTAAAAGGGAAGAATGCAGAAATGACCCAAACCATCAAAGAAGGCTTTGAATTGAAAATAGAAGAAGGCGTGCTGACTGTCACTCGGCCTTCTGAATCAAAAGAAAGTAAGTCGCTTCACGGTTTGTACAGATCACTCATCAACAACATGGTGATAGGTGTATCTGAAGGTTTCAAAAAACAACTGGAACTAGTTGGGGTAGGATACAGAGCTTCGCACCAAGGACAACTTTTGGACCTTTCGCTCGGATTCTCCCACAATATTGTGATGGAACTTCCGAAAGAAGTTACTGTAGAAACCCTGTCGGAAAAAGGTAAGAATCCAATCATTACACTCAGCTCACACGACAACCAACTTTTGGGTATGGTAGCTGCAAAAATTAGATCTTTCCGTAAACCTGAACCATACAAAGGCAAAGGTGTGAAATTCGTAGGAGAAGAACTTAGAAGAAAAGCAGGTAAAACTGCCTAACCATAAATAATCGAACAATGGCACTATCAAAAACAGAAAAAAGACAAAAGATAAAAAGACGTGTTCGTCGTAATATCTTTGGAACAGCCCAAAGACCCAGACTGTCTGTGTATCGTTCCAACAAAGAGATTTACGCTCAATTGGTAGATGACAATGCAGGGATCACACTTGCATCTGCATCATCAAGAGAGAAAGTAGAAGGCAATACCAAAACGGAAATTTCAGCTTCTGTAGGTAAACTGATTGCTGAGAAAGCAAAAGAAAAAGGAATCAGCGTTGTCATATTCGACAGAAACGGCTTTGTGTATCACGGAAGAGTCAAAGCTTTGGCTGACGGAGCAAGAGAAGGAGGTTTAAATTTCTAAGAAGCGAAAATTATGTTAGGATTCAAAAATATTGAAAAAGTAAAACCAGCGGGAATGGAACTTACCGACCGTTTGGTGGGTGTTCAAAGAGTTACCAAGGTAACCAAAGGAGGCCGTGCATTCGGATTCTCTGCCATTGTTGTGGTAGGTGATGGGAACGGCGTAGTAGGTTACGGTCTCGGTAAATCAAAAGAGGTGGCGAGCGCAATTGCAAAAGCAGTTGAAGACGCCAAGAAAAATCTGGTCAGAATTCCTTTGACCGGCAACACCGTTCCCCATGAAAATGAAGCCAGATACGGAGGAGCACAAGTGTTCTTGAGACCGGCTTCCGAAGGTACAGGTGTGATTGCTGGCGGTACCGTCCGTGCAGTACTCGAATCAGTAGGTGTACGAGATGTGTTGTCAAAATCAAAAGGCTCTTCTAACCCGCACAATGTGGTGAAAGCAACTTTCAAAGCATTGCTGGAAATGAGAGATGTAAATGAAGTGGCGCGTCAAAGAGGAGTTTCAATAACCAAAGTGTTTAACGGCAAATAATTTTGGAGATGAGTAAAGTAAGAATCAAACAAGTGCGAAGCAGCATCAACCGAGAAAAGTCTCAAAAAGACACGCTGATAGCGTTGGGACTGAGAAAAATTAATCAGGAAGTTGAACACGAATCTACACCTGCTATTGAAGGTATGATTAGAAAAGTTCTACATCTGGTAAAAGTTGAGAGATAATTATTTGTAAGTTAAAGCAAACTCAAAAAGAATTAAAATGAAATTAAATAATCTAAAACCTGCAGCCGGTTCTGTAAAAAATAAATTCAGAAAAGGGAGAGGTCAGGCCAGCGGAAACGGAGGCACGGCCGGAAGAGGACACAAAGGTGCCAAATCCAGATCGGGGTATTCCAGAAAAGCCGGATTTGAAGGTGGGCAAATGCCGCTTCAGAGAAGGGTTCCAAAATTCGGTTTCAATAACATCAACCGTGTGGAATACAACGGAATCAATCTGGATGTGATTCAGCAGCTGATTGACAATAAGAAAATCAGCAACAGCCTGACAAAAGAAGACCTGATCAAACACGGTCTGGCACACAAAAATGATTTGATTAAAATCCTGGGCAGAGGCGAATTGAAGTCCAAAATAAATGTGACTGCAGACAAATTTACCAAAACTGCACAAGATGCAATCGAAAAAGCAGGTGGCAAAGCTGAAATGACCCAGAGCAAACAAAACTAAATTCAACTGTCTCCATTCATTCAAGGCAGAAAAACACATTAATTAACAATGAAAGGTCTTATACAAACCATAAAGAACATCTGGAATATCAAAGAACTGAGAGAAAAGTTGACCATTACTTTTCTGTTTTTGGTCATCTACCGTTTTGGCTCCTATATTCCGTTGCCTGGTATTGATATCAACGAAGTAACCAGATTGCTCGCAGAACAAGCAGATACACAAAACGGACTGCTCGGACTGCTGAACTCTTTCACAGGAGGTTCGTTCAACAGAGCGTCCATTCTGGCCCTTGGAATCATGCCTTATATTTCTGCAGCCATTGTGATTCAGCTGATGCAACTGGCTGTTCCTTATCTTCAGAAATTACAGAAAGATGGAGAAAGCGGTCAGAAAAAAGTAACCCAGATTACAAGATGGCTTACCATCGCAATTTGTTTGGTGCAGGCACCTGCATATCTGACACTGCTTCAGACTCAGTTGTTGCCCTACAGCGGCGGATTCCATTCTGCTTATTTGATTGCGCCAACGAATTTCTGGTTTATTTTCCCGTCGGTAATCATTCTGGTAACAGGTACCATCTTTACCATGTGGATGGGTGAAAAAATCACGGACAGAGGTGTAGGAAACGGTATCTCCATTCTGATTATGGTGGGAATTCTTGCAGACTTGCCTCAAGCGTTGCTCAACGCTTTTGAAGTCGATACAACAGGAGGTATCGCCTTTATGATGGAAATCCTTGGATTGATCCTGGCCATTCTGCTTTGTGTGATTCTGGTTCAGGCAGTCAGAAAAGTTCCTGTACAATATGTAAGGAGGGCTCAATCAGGCAGCAGCAGCTATATGAGATCGGTAACAGACTCTGTTCGTTCCTATATTCCGCTGAAGGTAAATGCAGCTGGAGTGATGCCAATCATCTTTGCACAAGCAATTATGTTTTTGCCCGCAACGCTGGTGGGATTGGTCTCTGACGCCAACTCATCACTGATGATATTTTTGCAGAAAGTATCCGACCCGTTTACATGGCAAAACAATGTCATCTTTGCAATACTGATTATTGTATTTACATTCTTTTACACGGCGATTACTATACCTGTAAATCAGATGGCTGATGACCTGAAGAGAAACGGAGGAATTATTCCGGGCATCAAACCCGGAAAGGACACCGCAGAATATCTGGACGATATTTTGTCGAAAATTACGCTGCCGGGTTCAATATTTCTTGTTTTCATCGCAGTTATGCCTGCCATTGTCCATCTCTTTGGAGTGGATCAACGGTTGTCAATGTTCTACGGTGGAACTTCGCTGCTGATTATGGTGGCTGTAATTTTGGACACAGTACAGCAAATCAATACCTATCTGCTCAATCACCACTACGACGGACTCATGTCATCTGGCAGGGTCAGAAATGAGGCCTGACAGAAAAAGGATTTTAAACAGAATATGGCTAAACAAAAACATATAGAACAAGACGGTACAATCATCGAAGCATTGTCAAATGCAATGTTCAAAGTTGAATTGGAGAACGGACATATCGTTACCGCACACATTTCGGGAAAGATGCGAATGCATTACATCAAACTCCTTCCCGGTGACAAGGTGAAGATTGAAATGTCTCCGTATGATTTGACGAAGGGAAGGATTACCTACCGTTATTAAAAAATGATAAGTCGAGGAGTTGTTTCAAATCATTGAATCAACTCTTTTGACATTTTTAAAATAGTGAATTTTAAATTCATATTAAGTTAAAAGAAATGCATTGTGAATAAACATTAATTTTGTACCTTTGCACACCTTAAAAGTAGATGAATATGATTTTTTATTATAAAATTAACTGATATTCAGTTGATTGTGTCAAAAAGTCAGATTTGTTAGAAAATTAAAATTGACAGGAGGCCATGTGGCCGGAGCAACAAAAAAATAAAGAACTTTATGAAAGTAAGAGCATCCATTAAAAAAAGAAGTGCTGACTGCAAGATTGTGCGCCGCAAGGGCGTTCTGTTCGTGATTAATAAGAAGAATCCTAAATTTAAACAAAGACAAGGTTAATTATGGCACGAATTTCAGGAGTAGATTTGCCGGCAAGAAAGAGAGGTGTAATCGGACTGACTTACATCTACGGAATCGGCAAGAGCACAGCACAGAAGATATTGACACAGGCAGGTGTCGATGAAGACAAGAAGGTCGCAGACTGGAGCGATGATGAAATCAACGCAATCCGTCTGGCAATTACAGAGAATTTTAAAGTTGAAGGTGAACTTCGTTCTGAAGTCCAATTGAACATCAAACGACTGATGGACATTGGCTGCCAGAGAGGTATCCGCCACCGTATTGGGTTGCCATTAAGAGGTCAGAGAACCAAAAACAATTCAAGAACAAGAAAAGGAAGAAAGAAAACAGTTGCTAACAAGAAAAAGGCTACTAAATAATTGATGAGTTATGGCAAAGAATCAAAAATCTGCAAAGAAACGAAAAGTTGTTGTTGAAGCTATTGGTCAGGCTCATATCCAAGCCTCTTTCAACAATGTTATTGTAACTTTAACCAATAAGAACGGAGAAGTCATCTCCTGGTCATCTGCCGGGAAAATGGGCTTCAGAGGATCAAAGAAAAACACTCCTTACGCTGCACAGGTAGCTGCACAGGATGCAACTGCACAGGCACTTGAAGCAGGCTTAAGAAGAGTGAAAGTTTATGTGAAAGGACCCGGTCAGGGAAGAGAATCAGCAATCCGTACGATTCACAACGGAGGTATCGAAGTAAGCGAAATAGTTGATGTGACTCCACTTCCGCACAACGGATGTCGTCCGCCAAAACGCAGAAGAGTTTAATTGATTTTCAAATCAAAATTCTGAAACCTAAAATCAAAATTAAATAAAATGGCAAGATATACAGGACCAACAACAAAAATTGCGAGAAAATTCGGACAGCCGATCTATGGTGACGATAAAAGTTTCGAGAAGAAAAAATATCCTCCCGGACAACACGGGACCAACAAAAGAAGAGGAAAAAAATCTGAATACGCTATTCAGCTGGAAGAAAAGCAAAAAGCAAAATATACCTACGGAATCTTGGAAAGGCAATTTGCGAACATGTACAAAAAGGCAAATGCTCAACCAGGAATTACAGGTGAAATCCTGCTTCAGCTTTGCGAATCCAGACTAGACAATGTGGTTTATCGCTTTGGAATCGCTCCAACCAGAAATGCTGCAAGACAATTGGTTTCCCACAAACACATCACAGTGAATGGAGAAGTGGTCAACATCCCTTCTTATCAATTGAAACCCGGCGATACAGTCGCAGTGAGAGAGAAATCAAAAACACTTAACGCAATCAATGATTCGCTGAAATCAAAATCGAATTATGAATGGTTGATCTGGAATGACGAGCAAATGTCAGGAGCATTCAACTCAGTTCCAGAAAGAATACAGATTCCGGAAGACATCAAAGAACAATTGATTGTCGAATTGTACTCTAAGTAATCCCCGGGGATTATAGGAGAATGGTGTTTAAACAAAGAAATCCACCAGATTTCATTCACATTAAAAATTTTAAATAAGATGACTATTTTAAACTTTATAAAACCGGACAAAGTAATCTTAATCGAATCAGATGAACATTTTGGTCAATTCGAATTCCGTCCTCTCGAACCCGGATACGGTCTGACAATTGGTAACGCATTAAGAAGAGTATTGCTTTCTTCGCTCGAAGGTTATGCAATCACCTCACTTAAAATTGAAGGCGTTGACCATGAGTTCTCTACCATACCAGGCGTCGTTGAAGATGTTACCGAAGTCATTCTAAACCTTAAGAAAGTTAGATTCAAAAGACAAATCAGTGAAACAGACAGCGAATCAGTCAATATTTCAATTTCTGGTCAGGAAAAACTCACAGCTGGTGATCTGGGGAAATTTATCTCTGGTTTCCAAATCCTTAATCCAGAACTGGTCATTGCCAATATGAACAAAAAAGTAAAATTAAATTTGAACTTTACCATCGAAAAAGGCAGAGGCTATGTACCGGCAGACGAAAATAAAAAGTCTAATGCCCCCATTGGAACCATTGCAATTGATTCAATTTATACGCCGATTAAGAATGTGAAATACAGCATAGAAAACTATCGTGTGGAGCAAAAAACAGACTACGAAAAACTGGTTCTTGACATCACCACCGACGGTTCAATCTCACCACAAGACGCACTCACAGAAGCCGCCAAAATACTTATTCACCACTTTATGTTGTTCTCAGATGAGAGAATCACCCTCGAAGCGGAAGAAGTAGCCTACGGCGATACTTATGATGAAGAAGCGCTGCACATGAGACAATTGTTGAAAACAAAACTCATCGACTTGGATTTGTCCGTAAGAGCACTCAACTGTCTGAAGGCAGCCGAGGTCGAAACCCTCGGAGAACTCGTTTCTTACAACAAATCAGACCTGATGAAATTCAGAAACTTTGGAAAAAAATCTCTGTCTGAGCTCGAAGAATTGATTGATAACAAAGGTTTGAGCTTTGGAATGGACATCGCTAAGTATAAATTGGATGTAGAATAATTTTTAGAAAAATGAGACACGGTAATAAAATCAACCACTTAGGAAGAACATCAGCTCACAGAAAAGCGATGCTGTCAAACATGGCTTCTTCTCTGATTATGCATAAAAGAATCAATACAACAGTAGCAAAAGCCAAATCATTGCAAACTTATATTGAACCCTTGATTACCAAATCAAAAACCGATGATACGCACAATCGCCGTATCGTCTTTAAATATCTTCAAGATAAAGAAGCGGTAACCGAACTGTTCAGAGAAGTTGCACCAAAGGTGGCAGACCGCCCTGGTGGTTACACCAGAATCATCAAAACCGGTTTCAGACTGGGCGATGGTGCCGATACTGCAATGATTGAACTGGTTGACTTCAACGAATTGTACACTACTGCAAAACCCGAGAAGAAAACCAGAAGAAGCCGAAGAGGAACTGCTAAAAAGCAGGAAGTTGAAGCTGAAAAAGTTGAGGAAACAAAAGCCGAAGAAACTACTGTTGAAGAGGCTGAGGCGGAAGCCCAAATGCAAGAGACAGCTACAGAAGAAGTTGCTGAGCCACAAGCCGAAACAACAGAACCGGCTACAGAAGATACTTCTGCCGATGATCAGACTCCTGAGTCTTCAGCGGAAGGTGAAAACAAAACTGAAGCTTAATTCAGAGAATAAGTTTCATAGCAATTTAAAAGCAAGCCGAAAGGCTTGCTTTTTTTGAAAGTTTCAAAAATATCTAACGATTTAAACAAAAAAAACCGGTTTTAAAAAGAACACCGGTTTTTAACTTATGTTTTCAGAAGTTTTCAAGCTTCAGTATAATGTATAAAGAAATGTGGAATGGTCTCAATGCCCTTATAGAAATTAAACAGACCATAATTCTCATTGGGAGAATGAATCACATCTGAATTCAGCCCAAATCCCATCAACACCGATTTTGATTCCAGCTCCTTTTCAAACAATGCCACAATTGGAATGCTGCCACCGCTTCGTGTGGGGAGTGCCTCTTTGCCAAAAGTCTTGGTCATTGCCTTTTTGGCAGCCAGATAACCTTTGTCGTCAGTAGGCAATAAATATGAATGACCTCCGTGGTGCGGTTTCACCACTACCCGTACCGATGAAGGTGCAAGGGTAGGGAAGTAATCAGAAAAAAGTTTAGTGATTTTGTCCGGATCCTGATTAGGCACCAAGCGCATTGAAATTTTTGCATAGGCTACGGAAGGAATTACGGTTTTTGCACCCGCACCGATGTACCCGCCCCACATTCCGTTCACATCTAATGTTGGACGGATAGAGGCCCTCTCAATGGTGGAGTAGCCTTTCTCACCTTGTATATCGGCAATGCCGATGGACTTTTTGTATTCTTCCAAATCAAAAGGAATTTTGCTCATCTCCGCTCTTTCTTCATCAGAAAGTTCCATCACATCATCATAAAAACCCGGAATGCTCACCCTTCCATTTTCATCATGAAGTTTAGCAATCATAGAAGAAAGAACATTCAGTGGATTTGGAACTGCACCACCATAAACCCCCGAATGCATGTCCATGTTTGATCCGTGAACTTCTACCTCAACATAGCTCAAGCCTCTCAGCCCAACTGAAATCGATGGCTGTTCTTTTGAAATGATTTCAGTATCCGAAATCAAAATGATGTCATTTTTTAGTTTCTCTTTGTTCTGAGGAACAAATTCGCCCAGACTGCTCGAACCGACTTCCTCTTCGCCTTCTATCATAAATTTGATGTTGCAAGGAAGCTCACCGGTTTTGTTCATCGCTTCAAAAGCTTTGATATGCATAAAAAACTGTCCCTTGTCATCGGCTGCGCCTCTAGCGAAAATGGCGCCTTCGGGATGTACGGCTGTTTTTTTGATAACCGGGTCAAAAGGGTCTGATTCCCAAAGTTCAATGGGGTCGGCAGGCTGAACATCATAATGGCCATAAACCAATACAGTGGGTTTTGAAGGGTCAATGATTTTTTCACCGTACACCACTGGGTATCCACTGGTTTCGCAAACTTCCACATTGTCTGCACCTGCGGCTTTCAGAAGTTCAGCCACCTTTTCTGCCGTGTTCAACACATCCTGATTGAATGCAGGGTCGGCACTGACCGACGGAAGCTTAAGCAATTCAAAAAGCTCATTCAAAAAACGCTCTTTATTTTGTTCGATATACTTTTGGGTCTCGTTCATTATTAATTATAGTTTTGTACAAAAGGCTAATTTATGAAATTCAGCCAAATTTTTAGGTTTTTTCTTTCGACTTTCCAAAAATCACTTATATTCGTTAAATAAATTCTGTACAGCCATGATTATTTATAGCGTTACTATCAGTGTAGATGATTCGATAGAAGAAGAATTTGTCAATTGGATGAGAAAAATTCACATTCCGGATGTGATGAATACCGGCCGTTTTATTTCTTGTCGATTCTCAAAACTTATTTCTCACAAAGAAGATGGAAGCGTTAGCTAGTCAGCTCAGTACACTTGTCATTCTGCCTACGATTTGAATGATTATAAAATGAATTATGCAAAAGAACTGCAGAAAAAATCACTCGAAAAATTTGCTGACAGTATGCATGCATTTCGTACTGAACTAGAGGTGATTGAAGACTATTACTCGGTGCTTAGCTGAATCTGAAAACACAACGATTCTTCGGTTCCGCTCCAACGGAACAACAAATTCTTGTGTTAATTTTTTCTATAAATGATACTGTTCAAGCACTCAATTTTTCCAAAGCATATTGTATCATCAAGTCCACACTTTTGTGAGTGTCTTTGCTGAATGTCCCAGCCGCTCGGTTTGCGATGATACAGTTGATTGACAATGCTTCGTGTCCCATCATTGCAGACAGTCCGTATATGGCCGAAGTTTCCATTTCAAAATTTGTGATTTTTAAATCACCATAACTGAATCCAGCCAGGATTTCATTCATGTTTCCAGGTTTTGGCTCCAGCCTTAGGAATCTTCCCTGTGGACCATAAAAACCGATGGCAGTAGCGGTAATGCCACTGTCGGTTTGTGTGGATGCAAGCAAGTTGAGTAGTCTTTCTGAGCCTTTCACCACATAGGGTTTTGCTTTTTTATTGTCCCAACCAGAATATTTAATGAATGCATTTTCGATTTCGGTTGACATAAATTTTTCGGCACCCTTGTAATAATGAAGCAATCCGTCAAAACCCAAGCCGTGTGAACCCAGCACAAATGAATCCACGGGATTTTCTTTGTGGAGTGCGCCCGAAGTTCCCATCCGTACAAAACTGAGTTTTCTGAAATCGGGTTTTATTTCACCGCTTTTCAAATCGATATTGGCAAGTGCATCCAATTCGCTGAATACGATGTCGATATTGTCGGTTCCCATTCCGGTAGAAATGACTGTCATCCGCTTTCCGTTCAACGAACCTGTGTGGGTAACGATTTCTCTTTTTTGTGTCTTCAATTCAATTGAGTCAAAATATTTGGATACTTCCTTGACCCTGTCTGGATCGCCCACTGTAATGACCAGGTCGGCCAGATGTTCCGGTTTGATGTTACAGTGATAGATGCTTCCGTCGGGATTCAATATCAGTTCTGATGCTGCTTTGCTCATTGTTTAATTCAGTTTTGAAACCCAAAAGTACGGAATTTTATTTCTGTTTTTGAACAAATAGTCTTTTACCGCTTTCATAAATCAAATAACTCAAAAGGCCTCCCGTGAGCCCAAGGAGTGCTTCTCTGAGCAAAGGGAACCAATTCGGAAGAAAAGTTTCAAAAAAATGAGTCTGGTGCATGAAAATTCCTCCGGCAACCAGAATCAAAGCAAGGGTTCCTACCACGCCCATCGACCTGATGACCCACGGGAGTAGTTTTACCATTGTTCTTCCGATAGCCGCCAGAAATCCATGGTTTCCAGAAATTTTTATCAGTTTGAATCCTACATCGTCCATCCTTACAATCAGTGCGACAATTCCGTAAACGCCCACTGTGGCCAGTATGGAGATGATGGCAACGGTGGCAATCTGAACGGGCAGCGATGCTTCAAGTACAGTGCTTAGTGCAATGATGATAATTTCTATGGAAAGAATAAAGTCGGTAAATATGGCTGATTTAATTTTTGCTTTTTCGGAAGCATGCTGGTCTGTATTCTCTTTTGTTTTGGTTGTGCTTTCTTTTTTTTCATGGTCAAACAGATAAGCAAATATTTTTTCGACACCTTCATAGGCTAAGTAAAATCCGCCTAAAATCAGCACAATTTTAATCAATGTCGGAAGCAGTGTGTTGAGCGTTAGAACGACAGGAATAATGATGAGTTTGTTTAGAAAAGAGCCTTTGGTAATGGCAAGCAGTACAGGAATCTCTCTGGAAGATATGAATCCACTGGCTTTTTCGGCATTCACAGCCAAATCATCTCCGAGTATGCCTGCGGTTTTCTTTGTAGCCACTTTGGCAGCTACAGAGACATCATCCATCAGTGCTGCGATATCGTCCAAAACTGCAAATATTCCTGAGGCCATAACTTTAAATTTTTATTTTCTTTTGTACCTTGGGTTACCTTCTTCGTACAATTCAATGGGGAGTCCATCTGGGTCCTTGAAAAATGTAAACCGTTTTCCAGTAAAAGGGTCTATTCTGATAGGTTCTGTAGTGTAGCTGTGTGAGTTGATTCTATCGATTTCCGCATCAAGGTCGCTTACTTCAAATGCGATGTGTCTCAATCCACAAGCTTCGGGCTCAGTCAGTCTTTTGGGTGGGTCTGGGAATGAAAACAATTCAATGACATAATTGCCGTTCAATGACAAATCGAGTTTGTTTGAATTGCTGTCTTTTCTATAATTTTCACTGATGATTTCCAGTCCGAGCACTTCAGTATAAAACTTTTTTGAAACTTCGTAGTCCGAACAAATAATGGCGATATGGTGAACGGATTTAAGCATTTAGTTTGATAGGGTTCTTCTGTTAAGTTTAAATATAAAAATAAAAATCACCATGACCACCGAATAGCTCAATGGCCAGAGGATGATTTGTTCGTCAGTATTGAGAAAGTCTTTGTCCATTAACCAAAAAGTAAAAAACACACATGATACTGCAATGAGAGAGTTTATGGTTTTTATTTTCAGATTACTCCAATTGTCAGGTGCAAAGTTCAGGAACACTACTATTGCCAGCACCGCAGGAATTGAGAGAAGCAGACTTGTAGAAAGAACGACCGTATAAACATACCAGTAATCTTCACCTGGATTGCTGATGGCAAACGCAAGCATTGGTGCACAGACCATGCTCAGCAGCCAAACTTTGAGTATGTAAATTAGTATTTTCATTTTTTGATGCCTTCTAATTTAAAAATAAGAGCGTATTCAAAAGCGGTTTCTTTGAGTGATTCAAATCTGCCGGAGGCACCGCCATGTCCGGTTTTCATGTCAGTCTTCAACAAAAGAAGTCGG
>JAQVKJ010000108.1 GCA_028694715.1 Weeksellaceae bacterium
CTTCTGCTTTCAGATGTGATGAAAGTGCGTTCACACAGGAAACACCCACGCCGTGCAGACCGCCCGAAACTTTGTATGAATCTTTGTCAAATTTTCCGCCCGCACCGATTTTAGTCATTACTACTTCCAAGGCAGATTTCCCTTCTTTTTTGTGTATATCCACAGGAATTCCCCGTCCGTTGTCTCGTACAGTAATCGAATTGTCGGCATGAATAATTACACCTATCGTATCACAATGACCGGCAAGTGCCTCATCAATCGAGTTATCGACTACCTCATAAACCAGATGATGCAAACCTCTTGCCCCCACATCCCCGATATACATCGATGGACGCATCCTAACATGTTCTATGCCTTCCAACGCCTGAATACTGTCAGCCGTGTATGTGTTTTTACTCATAAATCTCTTTCTTTTATAACCAAACAAAGATACGAAAAATTCAGGTCTTTTTTGTCATAGAACCCTTATCAATACAATAGTTTTCAACAATTTTATGACTTGTTCACAAAGGCAGCCAGACAAGCTTTTTGGTTTCGAAAAATTCTTCAGGAAAAAACTGGGAAATTTCAAAAATCCTGAATTTATCAAATCCTTCCAATTCTTCGTGTAGTTCACCACCTTTCAGATAGAGGATTCCGTTGGGCAGCGGATGTGAATTTTGTTTTTTGATTTTGTTGCGTACCCAGCCGACGAATTTGGGCATTTGGGTCACTGCACGACTGACAATGAAATCATATTTTGATTTGATTTTTTCGGCCCTCACGGCCTCCGCTTTCACATTGGAAAGTCCCAAGGCAACACTGATTTCGTTCACTACCCGAATTTTCTTTTGGATGGAATCAATCAAATGAAAGTTGACCTTTGGATGCAGTATGGCCAATGGTATTCCGGGAAAACCACCGCCTGTGCCCACATCCAGAATGTCTGCTCCGTCTCTGAATTTTACTACTTTGGCAATCGCCAGCGAATGAAGTACATGACGGATATACAGTTCGTCAATGTCTTTTCTGGAAATCACATTGATTTTGTCGTTCCACTCTCTGTATAGTTTCTCGAGTTGAGTAAATTGAGCGATTTGCTCTTTTGTCAACTCAGGAAAATGTTTCAAAATCTCTTCCATCAATAGAATTTACTTACTTTCTCGCAAACATACTTGAGCAGTTCTACATCATTTTCGGTGAAAGGGTCTATCTGATGACTGTCAATGTCAATCTGACCGATGTTTTCGCAGTCCTTGAAAATCGGAACCACAATTTCTGATTTGGTTTGGATGCTACATGACAGATAATTGTCCTCCACCATTACATCGGGTACCACAAAAGTTTTGTCCGTAACCGCCACCTGTCCGCAAATTCCTTTTCCAAAGGGAATGATGACATGGTCTGTGGGTGCTCCGCTGTATGGGCCTAATTTCAATTCGGGTTTCTCGCCGTTATTGAAATAAAATCCTACCCAGTCGTAATGCGGAATTTCATTTCTCAACAATTGACAAATTTTTTGTAGCTTTTCATCTCTTGATTCTGAAGAGTTGAAAATCGAATCTATTCTGAGCTTTAAACCTTTCATAGGACAAATTTAAGCCATTATTTGTCAATTTGGTTTAACTTTGTCTGATTAGCGATGTGTATGCTGAAAGAATACAAACCCATACTGATTTTTCTGCTCAAATTCGTGTTTTTTGGAGTATTACTGATGATATTGTACAATGTCTATTTGAATCAGTACCACAAATTTAACCTGCCCGATCCTTATAGTATTTTCATAGCAGATTGTACGGTTTCAGCATTGAATACAGCAGGTTTTGAAGCAAAAACACATATAGATAAATCCAATCCTTGGGTGTGGATAAAAATGGGCAACCAATGGCCATCCTATATCAATGAAGGTTGTAATGCCATTTCCATCATGATTGTTTTTGTCGCTTTTGTGCTTGCTTTTTCAAAAGGTTGGCTCAAAACCACTTTGTTTATTTTGATCAGTTTGTTCATCATTCAGTTGATGAATGTATTCAGAATTGGCTTGTTGAACTGGATTTTTATATACCACAATGAATATGGTAAAATGGCACATGACTATCTTTTTCCAGCAATTATTTACGGCACCATAGTGGTTCTGTGGGTTGTATGGGTGAAATATGTCGCGCAGAAAACCGAAAAGAAAAAGGAGAATGAAGTGGCATAGGTACCTATTGATTGCAGTCTTGACTTTAGGTTTGATTCTGGTTAGATATTTTGAAGATGTTTTGTTCTATGATCCTTTTCTGGCATACTTTAAAGGAGATTTTCTGAACACTGCCTTGCCCGAATATGACCCACTGAAAATAAGCATACATATTGTTTTTAGGTATGTATTGAATTCGCTGCTGAGTTTGGGCATCATCTGGTTTTTGTTTGAGGAAGTGCGCAAACTAAAATTTACCGCATTGGTGTTGTTCGTCTTTCTGATACTCTTGCTGCCGCTATATTTGTATATGATTGAAATCGAATTTAAATTCGGAGAGAATGTCGGTTTCTATGTCAGAAGATTTCTCATACAACCGATGCTTTTGCTGGTGCTGATTCCCGCATTTTATTACCACGATTTTTTAAACAAAGAAAAATAGACCTTGCAATGGTCTTCATCTTATTTTTTCATTGATTTTCGTTCAATTCAATGAGTGAAATGATTCATTCTGAAGTTTGACCGGGGTTTTCAGCGAAGCCAGTTTCTGAATGGTGTTTTTTGTAATGACTTTTTTTGTACAGCCAGCCCAGAAATCCGCCCAGCAATAAACCTGTTCCACCACCGTAGAGTAGTCCGAGTGCAAATTCAGGTTGGGTAATCAGTTCTCCAAACTCTATTTTAGCAATAAAAGTTGCTACAAGACCAATGGAAATGAGCAATATACCTATGAGAAAAGCGTATTTCATAATCAAGTGGATTAGATTTCAAAAATACGCAAATTTCAATCAAATCAAAAAAGAAGCAATGTTTTGGGCATTGCTTCTTTTTGGTGTCTCAGAGGGTTAAAAATCAATGTCCAACCCAATGTATATATTTGCCGGCATCACGGGTGCATAGACCATTCCGCCATCAAAATAATTGCTGAACGGATTTTGAGCATCTATGATGGGCTTGTCCTGCTGATAACTTAGCAAATTGTCTCCACCCAGATACAGCCTAAGGCCTTTGCTGAAATTGTGTGACAGTTGTGCATTCAACTGAAAATAAGATTTCCCGTACTCCGGATATTGAAATTCAGCCGGATTGGACGATGAGTCGGGCAATCTTTGTTTACCAACCCATTGCAGGGTGGTGTCAAAACTCCATTGTTTGCCGTTTGATTTTTTGATGGTAGAATATGCCAGATTCAGAAAACCGCGGTTTCTGGCAGTAAACGGAAATTCTTTGCTGCCGGATAAATAATTGGTTTTTGTGTCATAATATTTGTATGCAATCCTCACATCAAATCTTCGCAGAGGTTCTAAATCCCATTGAACTTGAAAACTGTTGGCAAAAGATTTTCCGTCCAGATTGTAGAACAGTATGGTTTGGGGTGATTCATCCAAATCCATTACCACCTGACGGGTGAAATCTGTTCTGAAGAAATCCGCCACCACGGTGCTTTTTCTTCCAAAAATCCTGAATTCCTGACTGAGGCTCAGACCGTAATTCCATGCGGTTTCTGGTTCCAAACCATAGATATCACCGCCGTTATCAATGATGTTGATCTGACGGTTGGATGCAAAATAAGCCTGACTGTCTGCAAAAATATTTGCAGTTCTGAATCCTCTTCCTGCCGAAGCCCTCAGTATGGTCTTTGGTGCGATGTCATATTTTACATTGAGTCTGGGCGTGAACTGGGTGCCCGCCAGATTGTGAAAATCGACTCTTGCACCGGCTACCAGCGTGAGTTTGTCACCCATATAAGTATATTCAAAAAATGCACCCGGAACGCTTTCATTCCTTTTGAACAAAATCAGATGATAGAGTTCATCATAATGGTCATACAAAAAGCTCAAACCTGTTTTGTATTTGTGACCGGTATGACCGAAGATACTTTCAAAAATCAGATTGGAGTATAAAGTTTTTTGATTTGCATCATAAGTCCTCAACCCAAAATAACTTTCCTGTTCGTGATAAGTGAATTGATTCATCCAGCCCAAACTTTGATAAGGTCTTCCTTCAAATATATAACCGGTTTTGTTCCAGAACTGAAACCGCTGAATGTCCACACCTATTCCGTATCGGTTTTGGGTTCCGTAATCCGATTTCTCATTGTAATCGGTTTGTCCGCCCAAACGGTGGTCGTTTACATAATTGATTCCGAAATGAGTTCCCAAGCCTGATTTGTCCAAATCATTGAAATTCAACAAATAACTCAGACTGATTCCTCTGCCCACTGGCTGATCCATAAAACCGTCATCGTTGTGGTCTTGTTTGGAGGTGGTTGCGTTGCCGTGCAACAATATTGACTGTGTCCATTTGTCATTGAGTTTGTCGTTATGAACAAAGTTGCCTTCGAAACGGGTATTGATGTCGCCGTAAAAATTCAGCGAGGTTTTTTTCTTTTTGTCTGATTTGTACAATTCGGTGTTGATGTGTCCGGCAATGGATTCATACCCATTGGTCACAGAGCCGGCTCCTTTGACCAATTGAATGCTTTCAATCCATCGTCCGGGAATGAAATTCAAACCATAAGCATTAGAAATTCCGCGAATTTCAGGCAGCAATTCTTTGGTCAGCAGCATATATTTTTGGTCCAATCCCAACATTTTCAATTGTTTGGTTCCGCTGACCGCATTGGCATAAGAAACATCCACAGTTGCGTTGGTTTCAAAGCTTTCAGCCAAATTACAACAAGCGGCTTTCAGCAGTTCTTTGTCAGAAATATTGATTTGCAGTCCGGCAGCTTTTCTGTCCAAGGCAGAAGCGGCCACACTGTTGGAAATATTTGCTGCTCCAAGGTCGATGATTTCATTCTCAAAATCGTCTTCCCAGTCCCATTCTTCCTCCTGAGTTGCATCAAGTGATTGGTCGATAATGTCAGCAATCTCGTCGTTGATTGATTCTACTTTATCGGTGTGTGCAATGTCAGTTGTATGTTCGTGATGATTATCGCTGTGGGTTTCAGCTGCGCTGATATATTCTTCCCAACTTCCTTCTCTGTTGTAGTTGCAACAGCTGGCTAGCTTTCTGTACACATCATCGTCGGCAGAATATTTTTCGTTGTCATAACCTGCTTCGGCAATTCTTCTCAGAATTTTATCGATTGAAGTTTTATCCTCCGAATAGGAGACGGTGAGTATTTTGGAGTGAAGATCCCAGCTTCCGTTAACTCCGGGCAAACTATTGACTGCGTTTTCAATGTTTTCTTTACACATATCACAATTTCCTCGGACTTTTACTTTTTGGATTGCTTGCTGCGCTTGAATGCTGATAGCTGTGGCGAACAGAAGCAATAAAATGAGTTTTTTATACATTTCATTGAATTAATAATAAATAAATAACTAAAGTTCGGATGGATGATATCCGAACGAAACCGTATCATGAAATGTATTTGGGTGGATGCCAGAAGGAATAAATTAATTCTTTGAGAATCAATGAAGAATAGTGGCTATTTGTTGTTTTCTTTAAGAAAACAGAAGTTTCGTTTGTTGGTGTTGTTTTTTCGAGAAT
>JAQVKJ010000109.1 GCA_028694715.1 Weeksellaceae bacterium
AAAGCGGCCCTGCTCAATGGTTCGTATTCATCTTTTTCACCGATTTCCACCAATTTGTCACTGGTAATTTTTCGGTGTGAATAATGGGCGAGATTTCCAGTTTTCACACAAATTGCGTGTACTTTGGTCACATATTCTGCGGTAGCCATCAGCTGGGGCATGGAGCCGAAGGGCCTTCCTTTGAAATCCATGTCAAGTCCGGCGATGATTACTCTTTTTCCTAAATTGGCGAGTTTATTGGCGACTTCTATGATTCCTTCGTCAAAAAACTGAGCTTCATCTATGCCCACAACTTGGCAATCGGCTGCCAGAATCAGAATATTGTACGCCGATTCAACCGCTGTGGCTTCAATTGAATTCTTGTTGTGCGAAACGACCTCTTGCTCATCATAACGGTTATCGACAGCCGGTTTGAAGATTTCGACTTTTTGCTTTGCGAATTCTGCCCGTTTGATTCTGCGGATGAGTTCTTCTGTTTTTCCTGAAAACATTGAGCCGCAGATGACTTCAATCCAACCGCTCGATTTTGAATGATTTATGGTGTTCTCCAGAAACATAGTAAGCAAAGTTAGAAAAATTGAAGATAGATTTGCCAATCAGGTGATATTTTGGCGAGAATTATTCTTCAATTACAATAGGGGCTTTGAATCAGTGGTTCCCGAAATTGGCCATTTGTACTGCTGCCACTGCTGCTTCTACGCCTTTGTTTCCGTATTTTCCACCTGAACGGTCCAAGGCCTGTTGTTCATTGTCGTCGGTTAATACGCAAAAAATAACCGGTGTATTGTACTTTATATTCAAGTCTTTGATGCCTTCTGTAACGCCTTGGCAGATATAATCAAAGTGTGCAGTTTCTCCTCTGATAACGCTTCCGATAACGATAACAGCATTAAAGATTTCACCTTTGCACAGTTGATTTGCACCGTGGATCAGTTCGAAGCTTCCTGGTACATCAAAACAGTTGATTCTGTCAGGTCTTGCGCCGAGTTCAAGCAGTGTGTCCACAGCGCCTTTCAGCAGATTGTGTGTGATATGCGAATTCCATTGTGAAACGACAATGCCGAAACGAAAAGTTCCGGCATCGGGTAAATTATGCTTGTCGAAATGTGACAGATTTTTATCTTTAGTTGACACCTGTTGCGTATTTTAGTCTCTCAATATATTTGGCGACTTCTCCATTGCCTGCATTCGGATATTTTTGTTCCAGAATCTGGAAATAGTTGAGTGCTTCTTCGTTGTTTCCTAGTTCTATGGCGATTTTTCCTGCTTTGGTGTAGTACATGGTTTTGAGCACTTCTATGTCGGTTTCTTCGGCTGCTTTCACATAGTAAGGAATTGCTTGTTCAGATTTGTCCGAGTCAGTCAGTGCGTTGCCAATCATGCCGTATTTCTGTGCTGTCAGTATTTTGTCGTCTGTACTGAATTTTTCGAGTGAGCTTACCGCTGATGCGTAATCACCGAGTTTGTAATATGCGATACCGGCTTTGTAGAGTGCTAGATTTGCTCCTTTTGTGCCGCTGTATTCTTTGATGATTTGCTCATAGCCCAAAAAGTTTCCGGGCATGCCTTTGAGTGCCAAATTCATTGAGTCTTGTTTGAAATAATCGTCGGCTTGCACCATTTCTTTGAGTGCTTTTTCTGATTTGGGTTCCACAACCGTTTTCAGATAAACAAAATATCCGATGGCAGCCAGTGCCACAACCCCAAGGATAGAGATGATAACTTTTGAATGCTGTTCAAAGAAATTCTCTGCTTTGTACGCAGTTTCGTTGAGGTTGTCGAGAACCTTCTCGGCTGCATATTTTTTCTTTTTAGTACTCTTAGCCATTTTGATTTTATTTCAAGTGTGCAAAAGTAAGCTTTTTTGATATTTACCCCAAAAATAAATTGAAAATTAAAAACCCCCAATTTATTTGCCTATAAATTGGGGGATATTATTTCAAAACGATGGATTAGAAGAAGTAACCGACTGAGAAATTCAGCATATTGACTCTGTTTTCTGTTTGGAATTCCATTTCTGATGCTTCCTGAAGGAACTTGGAGGTGGTTTTCCCTAGTCCGAATTCATAGCGCAAATCGAGGTTTAATTTTTTGATGTTCAAGCCTGTCCCGATTTGCCAACCCAAGCTCAGGTCGTCTTTGTCCTTTGATTTGAGTGAGTCGTATCCTTTGAGTTTGTCTTTCATATTGATTGAGACTACCGGGCCTGTTTGTAATTGTACCAGTCCGAGAGCAAAGGTTTTACCTACATTGATGGGGATGTCCAAACGGGTTTTCTGGAGTTCACCGTCGCTGTCATCGAATTCATATTTGAATGAGGTATAGAGCAACTCCGGTTGTACATAAAATCCGGCAGCTTTGATTCTCATCATGGCACCGCCTTGGAAGCCCATCGAACCTTTTCCTTTTTCATTGTATGTGTCTGAAAGTGTTTTAACGACACCTTTGTCGGTATTGTACACCAGTCCGGCTTTCAGCCCGAAATCAATGGATTGTGAAAATGCGGACATGGAAATGATTCCAAAACCGATTAAAAATAACTTTTTCATAAACTTCAATTTTTATTTGATGAATTTTGTTTTTCTTTTAGTAATACTTCGCGCAATTTAGTAAAGAGCTTGGACGAATAGACAAAATCAATCACGGCATCATTGTCTGCGGTGAGGATTTGGTTTTTGTCTCCGGCCCATTCTTTATAACCATTTTTAAGAAAAATTATTGTTTCTCCGATTTCCATCACCGAGTTCATGTCGTGGGTATTGATGATGGTGGTTGTGTTGTATTCCACGGTGAGTTCATGCAGCAATTTATCAATGACCATTGCAGTTTGTGGGTCAAGCCCCGAGTTGGGTTCGTCTGCAAAAAGATATTTGGGGTTATTGACGATGGCCCTGGCAATGGCTACTCTTTTCTGCATTCCTCCTGAGATTTCAGACGGATATTTGTTAAAGGATTCGGTTGTGAGGTTGACTCTTTCCAATACTTGTTCAGCTCGCATGTTCATTTCTTTTGCTGAATGATTTGAAAACATTTCGAGTGGAAAGCGAACATTTTCCCTGACTGTCATCGAATCAAACAAGGCACTTCCCTGAAAAACCGTGCCAATCTCGCTCCTGAGTTTTTGTCGTTCTTCGTAGGTGAAATTAGAGGTGTCTTTTCCGTTGAATAGAATTTGGCCGGAACTTGGTACAATCAGCCCGCTCATGCATTTCAGAAAAACTGTTTTTCCCGAACCGGATTGACCGATAATCAAGTTGGTCTTACCGGCTTCAAATACAGTGTCAATACCTTTCAGCACTTCTTTGTCTTCAAAAGACTTGCGCAAATTTTTCACTTCTATCATCAACTGAGAATCGTTTGGGTTAATACCAAGTTCAATATAATTAAAATAACAGAAGTCCAAACCACAGCCGAAGTACTCGAACGGCCGACTTCCAAGGACCCTCCTTCTACATGATAGCCATAATAAGCAGGTACGGTGGCAATCACAAATGCAAAGCAAATCGTTTTGATAAAGGTATAAACGAAATGACGATTGGCCATGGGCATTTGTAGTCCGATGATGAAATCTGACTTTGACCACATCTGCGTCGCTTCACCTATGATGTATCCACCCAGAATTCCCATGCCGATACTAATCATAATCAATATTGGATTGAAAAGAACAGAAGCAATGATTTTGGGCATGACCAAATATGAAGGGGAATTGACTCCCATCACATCCAGTGCATCGATTTGTTCGGTTACTCGCATGGTACCAATGCTTGAAGCGATATAAGAACCTACTTTGCCCGCCAAGATAAGAGAGATGATGGTTGGCGAAAACTCCAGAATCAATACCACTTTGGTAGCATAGGCAATATAATAGTCCGGCACCGGAATGTCGGCTCCCTGAAAATTCTGAGCCATCTGAATAGCGGTCACAGCACCCATAAAAAGCGAAATGAACGAAACCAGGCCGATGGAACTCATGCCCAAATCCCAGATTTCTCTCATAATCAATTTGCGGAACATCTTGGTTCCCTGTGGTTTGATAAAGACTTTCTTCAGAAAGATAAAATAAAGACCTATATAGCCTAAAGCTTTTAACATAGGCTGCAAAATTAGACTTTTTTTTCTGATAAAGTTTGTATCTTTCAACGATGAATTTAGAGTTGCTAAAAAAACATCTGCCCGAAGATTCAATCACATATTTGTATGAATGGCTCAAAGATTCTTCAGTTGTCATCCAACTTAGAGCGAACCGAAAAACCAAATTGGGGGATTATATTTATGAACCCAAAAACCGTTTGCACAAAATTAGTATCAATTCCTCATTGAAACCCGAAGCCTTTTTCTTTGTATTGACCCATGAAATTGCGCATTTAATTGCCAGAAAAACTTATTCGCGGAACATCAAACCACACGGTAAAGAATGGAAGGCGGTTTTCAGGGATTTGCTGCTTGAAAGTGCAGAAATTTATAATGAAGAAGTCAGACCATTGATACGAAACCATGCTTATCGCCCGAAGGCGAGTATGGCGGCCGATGTGGCTTTGAATAAGGCACTGTTTGTAAACGAAGAGCACATCGGAAATCTGCTTGAGGGACTGCCCGAAGGGCAGCGTTTCAGACTTGGCAAAAGAATTTTTCTGAAAGGGAAACAAAGAAAAATAAGATATATTTGCAGGGAATTGAAAAACAACCGCTCTTATTTGATAAGCGGGCAGGTAGTTGTGGATGAAATAATTGACGAATGAATAATAATTACTTTGGAATTATCATGGCCGGAGGAGTGGGATCCAGATTCTGGCCATTAAGCACTGCTGAATATCCCAAACAATTTCATGATGTACTGGGCACAGGAAGAACGCTGTTGCAGAGTACCTTTGACAGATTAAAAAAAGTGATTCCCGAGCATCAGATTTTTGTGGTGACATTGGCTGAATACACAGAGTTGACCCTGAGACAGTTGCCCGAATTAACTCCTCATCAAATCATAGCCGAGCCAAAGGGAATGAATACTGCACCGAGCAATCTGTATGCAGCAAAACTGATATACGAAATCAATCCGGCAGCCAACATTGTTGTGGCACCATCTGATCATGTGATTATGGACAGTCAGGGCTTTTTGAAAAAGCTCAGACTTGCACTGAAAGAGTCTAATCAAAAAGATATACTGATTACATTGGGAATCAAACCCACAAGACCCGACACCGGATACGGGTATATACAATTTCTGACCGAAGGCAGACAGGCACTGAAAAAGGTGAAAACCTTTACTGAAAAACCTGGACTTGAGTTAGCCGAAGCATTTTGCCAGTCGGGTGATTTTTTATGGAATGCCGGAATTTTTATTTGGCGAGCAGAAGTTATATTGAAACAGTTCAAGAAACATCTGCCAGATATGTATGAATCATTTCAAAAAGTCAACAGCCTGATGAACCATGAAACAAGGGTTAAGAACATAAAAAAAACATATTCTTTGCTACAGATGATATCGATAGACCACGGGATTATGGAGAAATCAGAAGAAGTTTATGTAATTCCCTCTTCATTTGGTTGGACGGACTTGGGTACGCTCAAATCGCTTTATGAACTTTCTAATAAAGACAAGGAAGGAAATGCGAAAAAAGGAAAACACATCATGACCTATAATTC
>JAQVKJ010000110.1 GCA_028694715.1 Weeksellaceae bacterium
TTTTCAATGTAAGGTTTGATTTCAGTGATTCTCGACTCACAATATTTGTGGTGTTTTTTTTCGATGTAATCGGCCAATAAGTCGAGTGGCCAAGATTTGAAATCGGTAGTAGATTCAGATGAATTGGCAAGTGAATTCTCTAATTCAGTCAACAATTTGTTGACATCCATATTTTTTTCTTCACAGGCAGTTGCCAGGTTTTTGTTTCCATTGCAGCAATAATCAATGGAGTGACGGTCAAAAACTGCAGCAGTGCGGTAATCAGCTGCTACGATTTCTCCAACTGTGTTTTGCGCTGAATATTTCATTGTATTGTATTTTGTGTTAAACTTTTTCGGCTACGATAGCCACTGCATTCATGTTTTCTCTGTATTTATTAAAGACGCTTTTCATGTTAATAATTCTTTTCTTGGCTTGCGGATGGGTCATCATATTGAATCCGATTTTCAGTGTTCTCAGCACACCTTCGTCTTGCAGCATTCTCTTTCTCTCGAGCAGCAACATGGGAGAACTAAAAACTTCTTTGATTCTAAATCCTTCCGCTTTGAGCAATTCTTCCCATTCAATGAGGGTGAGAGGTCTTGCATTGACCTTGATGCTCAAGGCAAGATTTTTACTTATTTCAGCCTTGTATTCTTCTGAAATTGATTCGGGAATAAGTCCGAGTTCGTGAATAGCATAGAGTCCGTTTTTTTTCAACACCCTGTATGCTTCTCTTATGATTTCTGATTTTCTGTGATTGGCATGCATGGTCAGCATGGCCTCGCCCACCACTATGTCGGCGGTTTCATCTTCGATTCCGGTTTGTGCAGCATTGGCAAATAGGAAGCGGACATGTTTATCCCCTAATTTTACACTCAATTTTCTGACGATGCTTTCATCGGCATCCACTCCCGTATATGAATTTGGATTTTTTGAAAGAATGTAGGAAGCTGTTTTTCCGATACCGGGTGCGAATTCCACCAGATGGGAATGGGAAGAAATTTCGAGCGAATCAATCATTTTTTCAGACAGTAATCTACCGCCGGGTCTCAGTACTCTCTTTCCCATTTTTGCAAGCAGCCAGTGCCCCTGCGCTTTATTGGGATTTGAAACATCCATATTTTGTTTTGATTTTTATTTAGACTAATTTAAAATTATGTTCAAAAGTAATGATTTTCAAATTAATTTCAAATAGTCGTCAACGGTATAATGGAGGTTCTGTTGAAATTACTGTAACTGTTTGAAGTAGTTGATTTTTGAATAAAATATTTGGGCCATGCGGTTGGCTTGCGCTTTTGCAGCGTACACTGCCGGTCCGTGAAAATGTTCTTCGAGCGTTTGGTCAAACAATTCCAGCCAACGCTCAAAATGTTGTTTGTCAACCGGAAGTTTCATGTGCGGGACAAAAGGTTTACCGTTGTAGGTTCGTTCGTCGAGTAGGACGGTTTGCCAGAAGCGATACATTTTTTCGAGATGTTCGGGCCAACGGTCTTGAATCACATCCTCAAAAATATCTTTGAGCAAATCGTCTTTTCGTATCTTGCCATAAAAAGAATCGACCAGCAGTTTGATATGGTTCAGTTCTTTTATTTCTATAGTGTTTTCCATATTGTCAATGGTTCTATACTCAGTTGAAATTTAGCTGAGCAACTGTGGTTTTCAAATTTAAAAATATAAAATGATTCAACGAAAAGTTCCGATGACATTTGCTTCAATTTGTATTGAAAACGGTATTCCACAAGTATTTCATATCTGCAATGAAAGTCCTGTTTTTCACATAATCCAGATTTATTTTGACTTTTTCTGGCCAAAGTACTTCATCGTTGAATTTTTTGGGGTCATCTTGCTTATTGAGTAATTCCTCCTCGTTTCTGAATTTCAATTGTGCTGGGCCTGTAATCCCTGGTTTCACTTTCAAAATCAGCCGGTCTTCATCTCTGAGTTGATCGGCATAACCGGTTACATCGGGTCTTGGTCCCACAAAACTCATTTGTCCCAGAAGTACATTGATAATCTGTGGCAGTTCATCTAATTTGGTATGACGAATAAAGTTTCCCGTTTTGGTAATTTCATGTGTTTTTTTGGTGGTAATGTCCGACTCCTGATTTCCTTTCATCGTTCTGATTTTGTAGATTGAAAAGGGTTTTGCGTGTTTTCCTATTCTTGTTTGTGAGAACAATCCAAATTGTCCGGTATCAATGGTGGCAATCAAAATCAAAATCAGTATCAGTGGTGCCAAAAAGGGAAGCAGCAAAATTGCAGCAAGCAAGTCAAAAATGTTTTTGAGTAGCATTACTTTCTTTTCGTGTATCTATTAAATCTCAGTAGCCGTTTGATTTTTCCGGCTAGGCTGGGGTCATAATCATACTCAGCGTCTTCTTCAAAATAGCCATAACCGTATCCATAGCCATAGCTGTATCCATAACCATAGCCATATCCATAACTTCCTTTGGTCTGATAATCATTCAGAACAATGCCGATGCTTTTTACTTCGCCTTCATCGTATTTTTCAGAGATGCCATTCAATAAACCTCTGTATGTATAATCAAAACGGGTGACATACAGACTTGCGTCGGCATATTTCATTAAATCAAAGGCATCTGCCACCAGTCCAACCGGTGGTGTGTCCAATACAATAAAGTCGTACTCTGCTTTGAACTTCTGAAACATTTCATTCAAAGTATCTGAAAGAAGAAGTTCTGAAGGATTGGGTGGAATGGGTCCGCCTGTGATGATATCGAGTGTATTGACTTTGGTCTTCTGAATGGTTTGCTGAAGTTCTGCATTTCCCGAGAGATAATTGGAAAGTCCAATTTTATTGGTCAGTTCAAATTCATCAAAAATTTTGGGTTTGCGCATGTCAACGCCGATGAGTATGGTCTTTTTTCCACTGATGGCCAATGCTGTGGCGATGTTCATGGACACAAAGGTTTTTCCTTCTCCACCTATGGATGAAGTGATAAGTATGGTTTTATTGTCGCTTTTATTGCCAGTTTTGTAGAGAAACTGTAGATTGCTCCTGATGGCTCTGAAGGCTTCTGATATGCTCGATTTCGGTTTGTCGAGTACAACCACAGGGTCGTTGTCATGATTACTGCCTATAATTCCAATCAACGGAATATTACTCACATTGATGATGTCTCTGATTCCTTTGATTTTGGTATCGAGTATTTCTCTCAACAACAAAAATAGGGTTGGAAGAATCAGAGCAAGCCCAATAGCAATAACCATGTTGGTTCTTTTGTCAGGTGAAATCGGTGGTTGTCCCAAGAATTTCGCATAATCAATCACGGTAATGTCAGAAAGATTGGAGGCAATCTGTAATTCAGCTTGACTGTATTGCGACAACAATTGGTTGTACAATTCATCGTTCACTGCATAGCCTCGAGAAACATCCAGAAACTCTTTCTCTTGTTCGGGCAGCTGATACGCCTTGTTGTCGTATTTTCTGAGTTCTTGATTGATGTTGGCCAGTTCTTTGTTCAAGCGGTTCCTGCTACTATTTATTAGTCTTTGAATACTGGTTTTGGATTCGGCTATTTTATTGTCAATTTCTTTGATTTCTCTTGAATCAGATTTATAGAGCAACCTCAGATTTTCTCTCTCAAGCTCCAAGCCTCTCAGTATGTTGAGTTCATTGCTGAAATTCGGTTCATCCATCCCAAATACCTGTAGGTCCATCATTCCTTGTGAGCCAGACTGAAATACATTGTTACTGACGGAATTCAGCAATTTGATTTTTTCCTCATACTCCACTCGTTGCCTCTCCAATAGAGTCACACTGGCCAAGATTTCGGCCTTTTCACCACTGAAGTCATAAATCCGGGTGTCTTTCTGAAGTTTTTGGTATTCAAGTGAAGAACTGTCCACTTTTGATTTCACTATTCCGATTTGTTCATTGATGTAGGCCAGCGTTCGTTTGGACGCCAGATTTTTTTCTTCGAGTTCGAGCTCGCTGAGAATGTCAAGTGAATTGTTCACCACATCAATTGCCTCTTGCTGTGAATAGGCGACTTTTGACAACGACAGAATCGAGCTGCCCTTTTTTATGGGTTCCACGCTTATGCCGTTTCTCACTCTGTTGGCCGCCACATCCAGGTCTGTCAGCACAAATGAATATTTATCGATAGAATTGAAAAAGCGATGGGTCTTCAGGATTTTGAATTTGTATTCATCCTGTTCAATCCATTCACCGAATTTCGCGGTTTTAGGGAAATCTACTTTTCGGTTCCTTCCCAATACAGAATCTTTGGAATAATTATAAAGTTGATTGTCGTTTTGGCTGGTCAGTGGAATAATTTGAAAGGAATCATCATCCATTTTTCTGATTTCAAGCTCCACGCCAATGATCTGATTGTGAAGTGTATCCACTTTCACCAAAAAAGGAGAAAGATCTCTGTGCGAATTTGATTTCTTCAGCGTTCCTTCTTCCCAATATGCCACATAGGCTTCAATTCTTTTGGCTACATTGTAGGCATGGGTTCTCGATTCGAGGATTTCAATCAATATGTCTGATTTACCCGAATTACCACCCCAAATAAAATTAATGGAATTGCTTCCCAAACTCGTATTTCCGGTAGATTTTGACGAAATATTGAAAGTAGTGACTGCCCTATATGTTCTGTCCAGATGCCAATTGTTAATATAAATGCATATAAAGACGGCGAAGATAATGGCAAGCAGAAACAAAATCCAGTTGGAAAAAACCCTATACAAAAATCGTTCTATATCAAAGAACAGCGGATTGTTCTTTTTTGTTTTGTCTGAAACTGATTTAGAAACTTGATTTGTTGAAGTCATTGTCGAATACTTTTCAATTATAAATTTCTAAAAAAGAAATAAATCCCAACCACTGCAGCTACACCGCCAAAAACCGTAGTAATGGTTTGCAGCGGATTGATGCCGATGCCCCATTGTTTTTGTCTTCTCGGATTGACAATGATGATGTCATTCGGCTGTATCCAAAAATATTCGGAATTCATGGCCGATTCTTTTGTGATATCAATCACTCCCCTTTGGGTACCTTCAGGTGTGGTTCTCAAAATCTGGATATTTCTCCGGTCTGCTACAGGCGTCAGGTCACCTGCTCGAGCAAAGGCCTCCAGAAGGTTCATCTCATAGTTCTGTACATAATAGTTCCCCGACCCTGATTCACCCACAATCGTATAATTGATGCCTGAAATATTGACTTCTATATAAGCTGCCGTTTCTTCGTAAATCTTATAGAATTCAGTTTCAATCCTTTTTCTTGCTTCTTTTAGTGTCAGGTCAAGCACATAGATTTTGCCGATTCTGGGTAGTTCTATGTTGCCGTCGTCCTGAATTCTAACACCCCTTCCTGAAAGCACATTGTTCTGACCTGTATTGATTTGTGAAGGTGTAACTGTGAATTCTTCGAGCTCTTCCAATTCAAGTCCTTTTCGGGCAGCGATTTTGATATTGATGATATCGTTGATTTGCAGATGATATTCGGGCCGGTTGAATTCAATTTTACCATATTCATTCAGTACCAGTTTCTCATCTGGTTGAATGTATTTGATGTCTTTCAGAGGAATGCATGATGTGATGGACAATGCAAGCAAGCCAAAAAAAATATATGGTTTCATGCGGTTCAAGTCTGTGGATT
>JAQVKJ010000111.1 GCA_028694715.1 Weeksellaceae bacterium
GCTGGACAGCGGCGATAATCGCTTCATCCTTGATTCTGATTTTATGGTGAACTTCATATTTTTCTTTGATTCCTCTCAGAATTGAAATCGCCGATTCTTCATCCGGTTCTTCGATCAAGACTTGTTGGAATCTTCTTTCCAATGCTTTGTCCTTTTCAAAATATTTTTGGTATTCGTTCAGTGTGGTTGCGCCTATTGCTCTGAGTTCTCCTCTTGCCAATGCCGGTTTCAGAATGTTTGCTGCATCCATTGCACCTTCGCCTCCGCCGCCGGCTCCCACCAAGGTGTGGATTTCGTCGATGAACAAGATGATTTCACCGCTGGATTCGGTCACTTCTTTGATCACCGATTTCAGTCTTTCTTCAAATTCACCTTTGTATTTTGCACCAGCGATCAGCGCACCCATGTCGAGTGAAAAAACTTTTTTGTTCTGTAGGTTTTCGGGTACATCTCTACTGATGACTCTGTGCGCGATTCCCTCTGCGATGGCTGTTTTACCTACGCCCGGTTCTCCAATCAGGATAGGGTTGTTTTTGGTTCTTCTCGACAAAATCTGCAAGACCCTTCTGATTTCATCGTCCCGCCCAATCACCGGGTCGAGTTTCCCTTCTGCAGCGAGCTGGGTAAGATTCTTTGCATATTTCTCAAGTGAGTTGTAATTGTCTTCCGCACTTTCTGAAGTTACTCTTTGTCCTTTTCTCAGTTCGCTAATCACCTCAACCGTATTGTTGTAGTTCAATCCTTGGTCTTTGAGCAGTTGGGAAACATTGGATGTATTTTTCAGGATTCCCAATAAAAGATGTTCCAGGCTGATAAACTCGTCTTTCATCTTTTTGGCTTCGTCCATGGCGCTTACCAAAATCTTATTGGTTTCATTGGATAGGTGGTTACCCGAACCACCTTGAACTTTTGGAAATCGTGAAATAATGTCAGTCAATTCATCCTTGATATAAGCGACATTTCCGCTTTGTTTCTCGATGATGAAACTCAGCACATCCTGTTCTGTTTCCAACATCCCTTTGAGCAAGTGAGCAGGCTCAATCGCTTGATTGTCCATAGACACAGCGATTTGCTGCGCCTTCTGAACGGCCTCTCTTGATTTGATTGTATATTGGTTAAAATCCATATTCTAAATTGTTTACAAACCTATTTGCAAAATTAAATCCGAAATGGATTTGATGACAGAGTGGCAGGTTCACATTAGAGTTTTTAGCTGCACTTAGCTTATAAAATCAGAATTATACCGAATTTGGATTAATCCCGGCTAAACCGAATCTTCTTTATTCTATTTTATAAAATCAATAAAAACTAAAACAGAAAAATTCTTATTATATTTTTTATAGAAAAACTATAATAGTAAATATCTTTATTTTATATATTTGCATAAAAGTAAAATAGCGAAACGCCTAAATTTAGTTTTATGAGAAATTTTAAATCAGGAAAATTTATCAATCAGGGTTATTATAAAAGTTTCCAACCTGAATTTGTCAATCGGATTTGGGAGATTTATGATATGGAATTGATTCAACTAATGAGTACGGCGGACAGGAGTTTGGGCAGATTGGATATGTATTCTGAATATGTAAATATTGATTTATACATTCAAATGCACATTGCTAAAGAGGCTACTCAGTCTTCGAAAATTGAAGGTACACAGACCAATATTGAAGAAACATTTTTGACCAAACAGGAAATAAAAACCGAAGACCGTAACGATTGGGAAGAAGTTCAGAATTATATAACCGCAATGAAAGAAGCTGTGGAAATGCTTCATAAACTTCCGTTTTCATCTCGATTGATCAGAGAAACCCATAAAATTTTGCTGAAAGGTGTTAGAGGTGAGCATAAAATGCCGGGAGAATTCAGAACGAGTCAAAACTGGATTGGCGGTGCAAATATCAATGAAGCTACTTTTGTTCCACCGGTTTTCAATGAAGTTCCTGCTTTAATTTCTGATTTGGAGAAATTTGCAAATAACAATCAAATTCAACTTCCGGATTTGGTTAAAACTGCAATTATCCATTATCAGTTCGAAACGATTCATCCGTTTTTGGATGGAAATGGCAGGGTCGGAAGGTTGTTGATTACGCTATTTTTGGTGAGTGCCGGGATTTTGAAAAGACCAATTCTTTATTTGTCCGATTATTTTGAACGAAACCGAATGCAGTATTATGACCATCTGATGAAAGCCAGAACTGATCATGCACTGGGACAGTGGATAAAATTTTTTCTGACCGGTGTGATTGAAACTTCACAAAAGGGAGTCAGAACTTTTGATGATATTCTGCAATTGCAAAAATCTTTGGATTTCAGATTGAAAAATCTGGGTCCGCGGGTTGCGGATGCACATAAAATCATTGAGCGACTCTATCAAAAACCGGTGATGAATGCAAAGGAAATCAGTCAAATCACAGGAAAAACGCTGGCTTCGACCTATAAATTAATAGATGAATTGGAAAAACGGCAAATTTTGAAAGAGATAACCGGAAACGAAAGAGACAGAATTTTTGTTTTTGAGGACTATATTGCTTTGTTTAGAAATTAATAATTCGGCTAAAAACAGAGAATCCATCTTTTTGAAAAACTAATTCTCTGAGAATAAAATGCAGGATGTTACAATTGTTTGTAAAATCCAAATCGGTTGATTATCAATGGATTTTATCGAGCGATTGAATTCAAACCAGCGACTCTCAGCATCACTAGCCGATATGCCACCGGACTGCGCTATGCCCCGAATAAGGCTACAAATGCATAAAACTGTCATTCATCCTGTAAATCCAATTAAAAAAATGGTTTAATCCCACAGTTTCGATACTAATCTTTAATTTTGTCAAAACGATTTCAATTATGCCGCTGCTCAGAATCAATCCGGTAACGACCAAAGCCTGGGGAAAACTCGAGACCCATTACAAGGAATCCTATGGTCATTCGCTGAGGGAACATTTTAAAGACCCCAAAAGATTTGAGAAATTCCATATTTGGTTCAACGACATTCTACTCGATTATTCAAAAAACCTAATGACCGAGGAAACCATGGATTTATTGGTGGAATTGGCAGAAGCGTGCAAACTGAAACTCTCCATCGATAAGATGTTCAGAGGCGACCTGATCAATGAAACCGAAAACAGGGCCGTGCTGCATACCGCTTTGAGAAATCGAAGCAATCGACCGGTGATGCTGAACGGAGAAGATGTGATGCCCGGGGTAAATGAGGTGTTGCAACAGATGAAAGTTTTTTCAGAAAAAGTGATTTCGGGCGAATGGAAAGGCTTCAGCGGAAAGGAAATCACAGATGTAATAAACATCGGCATCGGTGGTTCTGACTTGGGTCCTGTGATGGTGACCGAGGCGTTGAAGCATTACAAAACCAGGCTGAACATGCATTTTGTTTCCAATGTGGACGGCACCCATATTGCTGAAACTTTCAACAAAATCAATCCGGAAACCTCGCTTTTTATCATTGCTTCAAAAACTTTTACCACCCAGGAAACCATGACCAATGCACAAACGGCGAGAGAATGGTTTTTGGCTTCCGGTGCAAATGAAAGCGATATCAAACAACATTTTGTTGCCTTGTCCACCAACCGAACTGAAGTAGAAAAATTCGGGATAGACACCGAAAATATGTTCCGATTCTGGGATTGGGTCGGTGGTCGTTATTCGCTTTGGAGTGCGGTTGGGCTGAGCATTTGTCTGGCGGTGGGATTTGAGAATTATGAGCAACTATTAGAGGGTGCCCATGAAATGGACGAACATTTCAGAAATACCGAATTCAAACAGAATATTCCGGTGGTATTGGCCTTGCTCGGAATTTGGTACAACAATTTCTTTGGGGCTGAAAGTCAGGCGATTTTGCCTTATGAGCAGTATCTGCATCGTTTTCCGGCTTATCTTCAACAAGCGGACATGGAGAGCAATGGAAAATCGGCAGGCCGTAACCGACAACCGATTTTTTATCAGACAGGTCCGGTCATTTGGGGGGAACCCGGCACCAACGGTCAGCACGCTTTTTATCAGTTGATTCACCAAGGAACCAAGTTGATTCCCTGTGATTTTCTGGTCGGAGCCAATTCATTGAATCCTATAGGAAATCACCATCAGAAGCTGATTTCAAATTTCTTTGCACAGACCGAAGCATTGGCTTTTGGCAGGACGGAAGAGGAAGTGATGGCGGAACTGAAGGCGGAAGGAAAGACAGAAAAAGAGATTGAATTTCTAAAACATTACAAGATTTTTGTGGGAAATAGCCCAACAAATTCAATTTTATACAATCTTTTGACTCCAAAATCGTTAGGTAGTATAGTGGCGATGTATGAACACAAAATTTTTGTTCAGGGAATCATCTGGAACATATTCAGTTTTGACCAATGGGGAGTGGAACTCGGTAAAAAGCTGGCAGAAAGGATTCTTCCCGAACTAAAAAACAATGACCGGGTCAGTGGGCATGATGCATCTACAAACGGATTGATCAATGCTTACAAAAAGATGAGGAACTAAAGAACCGGTACATAATAAAGGTGGGATACATCTGATAGCGAAAGGTGATTGGAAGAGTAAACTTATTGAAAAATGATATGCGAAGATCAATATTCAGAAGTACAATCACTTCAATGGCCATCTTTTTTTCGGTGGGATTATTTGCACAAAAATCCACCGCAAGTCTTGGATTGGTTGGCAAAGTAAAAAGCCTGCATTCGGTGACCCGACCGCTTGCAAATCCTTCTATAACCGAGCCTTCGGGGTTTTTGGACAGCGAAAGGTTTGACTCCATTGCACTGACATTTGATGCGAATCGGCATTTGATTCTTGAAGAGAATTTTTTGGATTACAGAGGAAAACTGGGGATTTTTGACCGTACGGTTTATTGGTACAATCCACAGCATAAGATTGAAAAGTTAGAAACGACTTTGATTCAAAACGGAGAAGAACCGAGGAAAATATCGCAGAGAAAAATCTTCTATTACATCAACAAGCGACTCGTCAGAATGGATGAGTTCAATTCGGGCAGAACCACCGACCAACATTGGGTGGTGAATTCGGTCTATGAAAACGACCGGTTGCAAGAAAAGGTTTTTTGGATGGACGACGCGGTTTTTTCTCGAACCCGGTACAGTTTTGATGAAAATCACAATATACTGTCAGAAAAGACTGTTCACAACAACGGTCAGCAGGGACTTAGTATCATTTATGAAAATAAATCCAACGGCCTGCCGCAACGAATTATTGACCAATCCGGTGACCATCATAGCGTTGAAACCATTGAATACAGTGGGAATTATCCGTCCAAAGTAACTGTCTCCGACGCAAATGCTAAAGTATTGAGAACCACCTACTATCATCCGAATGGCAGGATTTTTGAGATTCATTTGTTGAATTACTCAACCAATGGCACCGACATCTACAGGTTTGAATATGAATTTGATTCAAATAACAATTGGGTGAAGTGTAAGATTACCAAAAACCAAACTCCGACCTATATCATATCGAGAAAAATTAACTATTACAATTAAATAAAAACAATTAAAAATTGAAACAGAA
>JAQVKJ010000112.1 GCA_028694715.1 Weeksellaceae bacterium
TTGAGAGTTATCCATCGAGAAACTTTTTCCCGTTATATCTGACAATAATTCCAAAATATTTTGCCAGAACCTATTGTATTTGAAATTTTTGCATTAGTTTTGAGCTATCTTTAACACTAACACAAAGCATTATGAGACATTTTTTATTTTCACTGCTTTTTACAAGCATCGGTATTTTTTCGTATGCCCAAGTTCAGTCCTATAATGTGGGTGACATTGTAAATGATTTTACAGTGACGGACACACATGGAGTTGAACACAATCTGTACGACATTACGGCAAGTGGGAAATATGTATTTCTTGATTTCTTTTTCAGAAATTGCGGTCCCTGCCAACAAACCAGCAGATATTTTTATCAGCTGTATGAGACCTATGGTGAAAATCAACAATTCACCTATATGCTTTCGCTTTCTCCGATAGACGACAATGCAACAATTACAGAATTTGAAAATTTGTATAACGGTGGATTCCCACCACCACCCGGCGCAGGCACAGAGGGAGGAGCTCCTGCAGTTATCAGTGATTTCGGAGTTGCAGCCTACCCAACCTATTGCATCATCGGTCCAGACAACCGACTGATTGTAGGCGACATCTGGCCAGTTTCAGGCATGGAAACATTCGAATCTCATTTCCCTCAGGAACTCTGGGATTTGATAAACAGTATGGGAACAGGGGATTTGAATATTCAGAATCAGTTTTCTGTATATCCAACCGTTTCTGATGGAAGTCTAAATATCGATTTTGCGAAAAATTCAGATGCTACAGTATCGGTTTTCAATATGAACGGTCAACAGGTATATGAAGGTGTATTCATGAACCAAAAAAATGTGCAGCTCCATCTGAAACTTTCAACCGGTATCTATGTAATTAAAATTCAAACGGCTGATAAAACTCAGGCACAAAAGATTATCATCAAATAAATCATGATGAAAAAATTGAAAAATGTCCCGGTATTTGTCGGGACATTTTTTTTGATGTCGCTTAGAGCCATTCATTAATCTGATTCCAAACATTTTTATGAAATAATTTTATGTACTTTTGAATTATAATTGAATTCGTATGATGAATGTTGCTGTGGCAGCAGGTGGTTATTCAGATGAATACATCGTTTCGCTCAAAAGCTGCGAATTGGTTTACGACAGTTTGAATCCTGAAAAATACAGACCGGTCAGGGTCAGGATACTCAAGGAAGGCTGGTATGCCGAGATTGAAGGAGAAAAATTCCCAATACTGAAGGAGGATTTTAGCTACATCAGAAATGGAGAGAAACACCGTTTTGATTGTGTGGTCAATATCATCCACGGCACACCGGGCGAGGACGGATATATGCAGGCATACTGGGAATTGATTGGGCTGCCTTACACCGGTTGCAATTTTTATCAAGCAGCACTCACCTTCAACAAAAAAGACTGCATTGCGGTGCTTGACAAATACGGTATTCCGCACGCAGAATCAGCATATGTAAACCGAGAATTGGGGTATGATACCGACCAAATCATTGAAAAAGTCGGCTTGCCTTGTTTTGTGAAACCTAACCAGTCAGGTTCGAGTTTGGGAATTACAAAAGTCAAATCCAAAGAGGAATTTGAACCTGCACTGCAAAAGGCATTCAAGGAAGACAAAGAAGTGCTGGTGGAAGCATTTTTGGACGGCACCGAAGTTTCTGTAGGAGTGATTAAATTCAAAGGAAAAACCAAAGTGGTCGGCATTACAGAAATTGTGAGCCACAATGAATTCTTTGATTACGAAGCCAAATACGAAGGTGCATCGGAGGAAATTACTCCAGCCAGAATTGATGAAGCCACCAAAATGAAAGTAGAGGAAATCGCTGTGAAAGTATATGAAAGTCTGCAGATGACCGGCATTTCAAGGTCCGAATACATCATCGTCAACGGAATCCCCAATTTTCTGGAAATAAATACACTCCCTGGCTTTTCGCCGGCAAGCATTTTTCCGCAACAAGCCAGTTATGCTGCACTTGATTTGAAAGAATTCTTTGACAATGAAATTGAAATTGCATTAAACCGAAAAAACTTATGGAACGAATAGCCGTTTTCCCGGGCTCATTTGACCCGATTACCATTGGGCATTTTGACATCATCGAACGAGCTGTGCCTTTGTTTGACAAAATCATTGTGGCCATTGGGCAGAATGCCGAAAAAAAGTATATGTTTCCCATGGAGCAACGCAAAAAATGGTTGGAAGCTTCTCTGCATAAATTCAAAAATGTGGAAGTGGATGTGTACGAAGGACTGACAGTGGATTACTGCAAAAGGAAATCTGCAAGGTTTATACTGAGAGGCTTGAGAAATCCGGCTGATTTTGAATTCGAAAAAGCAATTGCACATACCAACAGAACGATTACCAATCGCGAAATTGAAACTGTATTTCTGCTGACTTCATCGGGCAAATCCTATATCAGTTCGAGCATTGTAAGAGATGTTATGAGAAACAATGGGGATTACACTTTATTGGTGCCACCGGAAGTGAGGATTCAGCAATGAGTCATTTTTCAAAAAGACAGTTCGGTGCAGTAGTTCTCACAAATCCAATTCGTATTGTTGTGGAAGCAGCCGAAAGGATTTTCTGTGGTGTTCGGTAATGCCGTATTGCTGGATCGCTTTTCTGTGTGCTGCAGTTGGATAGCCTTTGTTTTGCGCCCATTGATAAACCGGAAAACTCCGATCCAATTTTTGCATAAATTCATCTCTGTATGTTTTGGCCAATATGGAAGCTGCCGCAATGTTCCTGTACAGTGCGTCTCCTTTCACCACGCACTGATGGGAAATATCCCGGTATTTTTTGAACCTGTTCCCGTCCACCGAAATAAATTCGGGTCTGCATTGGAGTCCGTCCAATGCCAGATGCATTGCGAGTATGCTTGCGTTCAGAATATTGATTTCATCAATTTTAATTGATTCCACATAAGCCACCGACCAATCGACTGCCTGCTCCTCTATGTATTTTCTCAGCTCAATCCTTTTATTTTCACTGATTTGTTTCGAATCATTAATCAACTCATTATCAAAATCCTTGTCGATTACAACAGCAGCTGCAAACACAGGGCCTGCCAAACATCCTCTTCCTGCCTCATCACATCCGGCTTCCAAAACAGCTTTTTTGTACTGTAATTCCATAGAGGCAAATTAACATATCTTTTGGAATTAATACTGCATTTTTTTGGTAGATTCCTTAAAATTCTATTAAATTTGTTTCCACAACATTTAAATTCTTTAACAAATGAGGACAAAGTTAAGAGGTTTACTTGTGCTTTGCGGAATTCTCTTCGGAGGACTTCTGTTTGCACAAGAAAAGACAGTTACAGGTACTGTAACTGATTCTGACGGATTTCCTTTAGCCGATGTAAGTGTAGTATCTTCATCGGGTGAGGAAGCTTTCACAGACATAGACGGAAACTATTCAATCACAGTGAACGAAGGTGACGAGCTCACCATTGAATCATTGGGCTTAGATGTAGTGAAAGTTACCGTGGGAGCCAGCAATATTTATAATGCACAGCTGAATTCAAGCGGTGTAATCGAACTGGAAGGTGCCGTAGTAACTGCACTTGGTATTACCAGGGAAAAGAAATCTTTGGGTTATGCAACTCAAGAAGTGAGTGGTGAAACTCTCTCTTCTGTTCCTGTAACGAATTTTGCCGATGCGTTGTCCGGTGAAATTGCCAGCTTGGACATTAATCAATCTGGAACGATGGGTGGTTCTACCAACATGGTATTGAGAGGATATAGTTCTATCATTGGAAGCAATCAGGTTTTGATTGTCATCGATGGTACACCTATTAATAACAACACTTTCAACTCATCAACCGTGCAGCGAGGTGGTGGTGGATACGATTATGGAAATGCCGCAATGGATATCAACCCCAGTGATATTGAAAATGTTCAGGTTCTGAAAGGAGCGGCTGCATCAGCATTGTATGGTTCAAGAGGTGCCAACGGGGTTTTGATGATTACCACAAAAAAAGGTAAAAGAAGCAGTATAATTGGTGTCGAAGTTAATTCAAGTTTTACCGTTGGTACTGTTGACAAAGAAACTTTGCCCAAATATCAATCCAGTTACGGTAGCGGTTATGTGGGTGAATCGTTCTATAGTGGAGACATTAATGGAGATGGAAACATTGATGACAATATTGTTTACACCTATGATGATGCCTCTTTTGGATCACCTTTCGATCCTAATTACCTTGTCTATAACTGGGATTCACAATATCCACAACTTCCCGGCTACCTGATACCTACACCATGGGTTGCAGCAAAGTCAACTCCAAACGACATTTGGGGTAGTTCATTGACTTTTGTAAACTCTGCTGCTTTCAGTGGTGGAAATGAAAATGGAACATTCAGAACAAGTTTCACTAATTATTATCATGAAGGCTCATTGGACAACAGCTTAATGAAAAGAAACACTATCGATTTCAACGGAGACTATAATTTCACTGAGAAATTAAGGGTATTTGCTGGAGTAACTTATACTGATTCCAAAGGTCTTGGTCGTGTGGCTACGGGTTATGAAAGCAGAAACCCAATGCAATCTTTCCGCCAATGGTGGAATGTTTCTGTCGATATGCAAAAACAGAAAGATGCTTATATTTTAACAGGGCAAAATATGACCTGGAATCTGAAAGATTGGGAAAGCCAAGAAGTAGGTTATGCAGACAACTATTACTTTAACAGATATCAAAACTATCAGACCGATCAAAGAAACAGATACACCGGAAATGTTGGTTTGAATTATAAATTCACTGACTGGTTAAGTGCAATGGGTAGATTTACTTTTGATAACTATAACGAATTAAGAGAAGAAAGAATTGCTGTTGGATCTTCCGGTGGTCAAGGTAGGACTGATCACGGAGGTCTGGGTGAATACTACTTCATGGATCATACTGTAAGTGAGACCAACTATGATTTGATATTTAATGTAAACAAAGACATTACTGAAAATATCAACCTTTACGGAAACGCAGGTTGGAACTTGAGAGTGAATCAACGAAATGGTGTTTCAGCTATGACAAATGGTGGTTTGAAAATCCCGGGACTATATACAATTGCCAACAGTATGAACCCACTAACTGTGAATGAGATTGGACAATTTGATATCAACAAAAAAGTTGACGGATTGTTTACACAAATAAGTTTAGGATTCTGGAATACTTTATTCTTGGAAGGTTCTGCAAGATGGGATAGATGTTCTGCACTACCAGAAGACAACAACAGATATTTCTATCCTTCAGGTTCTGCTAGTTTGATTTTTTCTGAATTCTTTAACAGCAAAGACCTTGTAAACTTTGGTAAAGTTAGATTTAACTACGCAAAAGTAGCTAATGACACTGACCCTTATCAGGTTTATAATATCTTTAATCTTGTTGCTGACTTTAACGGCTCCGGTGCTGCTACCGCTCCACCTGCATCAAATAATCCAAAATTGAAACCTGAAATGATG
>JAQVKJ010000113.1 GCA_028694715.1 Weeksellaceae bacterium
CTCCTCTTTTTTGTTTTTAGAAGCAAATGCGTTTTCTGCATTTTCCAGAAACTCTCGTTTCCAGATGCTGATCTGATTGGGGTGAATCTCAAAACGCTTGGCCAGTTCGCTGAGCGTTTCTCTCTCCTTTAAAGCTTCAATGGCCACTTTGGCCTTGAAGGCATCGGTAAATTTTCTTCTGCTTTTTTTCATAATTATACGAGTTAAAATTAATCATTATTTTCAACTTAACCCGTGGTCCGAATTTTGGGGAGTATTATAATATAATTTATTGGTTCCAACTTCGTCCAAGGAATTGAGATATCTTGCACCACTGTACCAGTTATTTATTATTCCTGATGATTTTTCCTTTTCATTAGCAAATGGAATGAAGAAGATATACCATTTTCAAGACAACAAATTGACTGCCTGCGATATTATATATGACGGTTCAGAAATTGAGGATAGTTTTAAATTTAAATATTCGGATGACAGTAGATTATCAGCTATTTCGGATGGGGATGGTAGTGTGTTAAAGTTTGAATATTTGGAAGATAAAATTGTTATTTATAACGAAGACAAAGAGACTACAGAAATATTTTTGAATGACAAAATTGTTACACGGCTTAAAAATGAGAGAATTGAAGGACGAGAACGGGTTTATAGTTTTGATAAAGAGAGCAATACCTTAACGGAAACCTATGATCCGCCTGTAGTAGATGCCAAGGCACATTATACATACAATGAAAACAATGAACTTCTATCCAAAACTGCTTATTACAATTCGGAAAACGAAACCTTAGTTACCTTTTCGTACAAATATGATGAATACGGCAACTGGATAGAAAATTCAATAATAATCATCAATAATTTTAGCACTGAATATGTTGAATACTTGGTCAAAAGAGAAATCATATATGAATAAAATAATTTTTAATTCATTTATGTTTTTTTTTCAACAATCACAAGCCCTCAATAAACGCCACAAACAACTCCTTCAAATTCAGAAAACCATCCAAATTCAATGTATCTGCCGTATCCAATGGATCGTGATAATGACCCGGTCCGCCCAGCGTATAAGTGAAAAACGAAGGAACACCCAACCTATAAAAAGGGCAGTGGTCAGAGTTGCAGGCTTCACCTCTTCTTTTGATTTGGTGGATTAAATTTTTCTCCGAATTGATCTGTTTCAACAGTTCGTACTCCTTTGTGAAAATGCTACTGTTCACAATCTGAATGCCTTCTTCGCCGGCACCCATGATATCGAAATTCAATAGAAATTTAATTCGATTCAAATCAAATAAAGGATTTTCAACAAAATGAAGTGAACCGACCAAACCGGCTTCTTCGGCAGCAAAGGCGATGAAAACCAGACTGTATTTTGGTTTGTGTGTTGAGAAATAGCTGGCGAGCTCGAGCAGAAAAGCAGTACCACTCGCATTGTCGCTGGCTCCCGGAAAAATCGTACTGCCGACTTTGCCGAGATGGTCGTAATGAGCGGTAATCACAATCAGCGAATCCGGATTTTTGCCTTCGATTTTTCCAATGACATTCCTTGCTTTGAAATCTTTTACAAAATCTGCTTTGATGCTGTAATTGTCTAATTTTAAGTCTTTTGAATAAAATTTATCAGCAACCAAGAATTCCGAAATACTGTCTTGCACCTGCGAAAGCGAAGCCGTCAGTTTGTCTTTTGTAAAAAAGAAAATTGCACGGTCACGGTTTTCATCCGGTCGATAAAAGTTTGGCCAGTTTTTGTAATAACGGCTAAGTGAGTCTGCTTCAAATTGATGCGGAGGAAATACGATGTGTTTTTCATCCTGCGACTGCATATCTCGAACGATGAATTCCTTCAGTTTTGATTCGGATTCAAGTGCTTTTGCATAATCTTCAGGATTAAAAATATAAAGTTCTTTTTTATGAAAATCCTGTGGTTTTGAATTGGGTTTGACCAGAAAATCGATACCGTATTTCAATTCCTTTCCGTTGATTTTTAATTCTGCATTTTCAATGATATTGATTGGCATTGAAAATTGCTGAAAATAAGAGTCACCTATTTTTTTCAAACCGATTTTTTCAAATTCAGTTGCGATAAAGTCAGCGGCTTTCCACATTCCGCTGTCGGTGTATCCACGCCCCGAGAACTCTGCAGATGTCAATTTCTGAAGGATGGTTTGATGGTATTCGGGCGCATCTGCATCATTCGTTTGTGCGCTGAGAGAAGCAAAACCGAGAACCAATAAATACATGAGATATTTGTGGGAATACATCCAATCAATTTTTTTACGAATTTAGAATATTTAACTTTAAAGCCTAATTATAAAATAATAAATCATGGCTTTGATTCGCGAATTGAACGGTTTTACTCCTGGTTTTGGACGAGATTGTTTTTTGGCAGAAACGGCTGTTGTCATTGGTGATGTCATGACCGGTGATGAATGCAGCATTTGGTACAATGCAGTGTTGAGGGGAGATGTGAATTCGATTCGTTTGGGTAATCGGGTAAACATTCAGGACAATGTGATGCTGCACTGTACTTATCAAAAAACCCGAACTGTCATCGGGAACAATGTTTCGGTGGCACACAATGCGATTGTGCACGGTTGTACGATTCATGACAATGTTTTGGTAGGTATGGGTGCGATTGTGATGGACAATTGTTTACTTGAATCATATTCAATTATCGCGGCTGGAGCTGTTTTGACGCAAAATACACATGTGAGAGAAGGTGAAATTTGGGCGGGCATTCCGGCCCAAAAAATCGGTGTGGTTTCTAAAGAGTTGAAGGAGGGTGAGATTGAGAGAATCGCGATGAATTATGTAAAATACAGCAGTTGGTACAAGTCATCTGACAATAATCAAAAAATCCCGTTCTGAAATCTCAGAACGGGATTTAAAAAAATTAAAAGTTCAAGATTAATTTTTAATCAATTTCTTAGTGATTTTCCCTTCGGGTGTATTGATAACGATTACATAAACGCCGGTTGACAGATTACTGATGTCCACAGTCGCTCTTTTGTTATTCAGGTCTATGCTGCTTTGATAAACACTTCTTCCGGTCATGTCTTGAATATTGACAGTGGATTCGGAATAAGATTTATCGGTCAATATATAGAATTCACCTTTTGTTGGGTTGGGGTAAATGCTCAGTTCGGCATTTACAAGATCGTTGATACCCATGTTGGTACAGTCCAGTATATTGGTAGGCGGCATATCGAATGCTTCTGTACCGTCGGATCGGCTGTTGCTACTTCCTTGAACAGCACTGTATCCTAAACCTCTTTTTGAAAATGCCCTCCAAATGTAGCATTGGTTTTCTCCATTATTGTTGTAGATGTCAGCTTGCAGTATGGCATTTCTTCCGTCCACAAAACCAGGTTTACACGGTTGGAGTTTCATACCGTCCATCACCAATTGCATGGCAACATTGTTTCCAGCATTACCAAAGTAGAAGTCTGGACTAAAACCATACAAATCAATCAATTCCCAAGTCATTTCCCACAACATGGTCGCCCATACATAACCCACGCCATGGGGCACGGATACAGTTTTGATGGTATTGTATGTAGATGGGTTGATAGACATATCGGTAGAATATCTTGTAGGTCTGATTCCCACGCCATTGGTCGGTTGCGAGATAGCATAAGTACCAATTCCTCTTCCGTCGGATCCTTGGTCGCCTGGTTTCATTGTCATCACCAAACCAAAATAGTCGGACCAGCCTTCTCCCATTTGTTCTTCATTGTTCAAACAGCCTGAAACAGAGGGCCCGCCAGTAAGTCTGTTTGAGATTCCGTGTCCGTACTCGTGCGCCATGATACCGGTGTCAAAAGTTCCGTCTTTGTAGCCGTCCCAATGTCCATCTTTTGGTACAGAGCCTTCAAGTGTGGTACCGCCCAAAATACCGTCGATGATTGGGTTTCCGTCTGTATTTCTAATCATAACCGAAGGAATGACAATCGTAGGGTCAGTTCCACCCATGGCAATGGGATTGCCGTTGACATTGTTGACCATTACCACCGCAACTGCGCCCGCATTTTGTGCTTTCTTAACTTTGACCACAAAATCACATTGACCTCTTTTAATCAACACAATTTTGCCGTTGAGTTCAGAAGCATTGGTTACATTTCCACAGCCGTCATTCGGGTCACCGCTACCGCCTGTATTGTCGTTTTTTATTACTGCAAGATTTTGTACCAGTGCCGGGCTGGGAAGACTCCCGCCGAAGCCAGCCAATACTCCATCATAATTGCCCTGATATTGTCCGGGAGTGGTTACAGAAAAGAGATGGCTGTCTCCTTGGTTGGAAGTCCACATAAACATAATCATATAGGGATTCCCTCCTTCACTCGGCGTACCGAACATGGCATTGTTCATGTACCCCATGGCTTCACCGGTCTGACCAAATGCATAAACTTGGTCACCGCCGACACCACCATTGCCGTAGTTGTTGACCTGAAAGTTTCCGGCAGCTTCTGTAAATCCGTAGTGGTACCACAAATCATGCATGATGTTGTTGATATAAAAAAGATTGGTGGTGGAAGCGTCAGCACTTTCATACAAATTTCTTGTAAAATCAATCGGAAAGTCAAATGTGAGCGATGAGCCTCCTTCTGCAAACCCTTGGAATGTATATGAGCCTCCGTTGAACAGCCAATTGAGACCGAGACTGTTTTGGTCATTGACTGCGGTAACATTATTTCCCTGAGTGTTTGTAAATTCATGACCTTCGGCACCATTGGTGTCATGCCAGCCGAAAGGCGAAGCGGTTGCATCTGATGGATTGTCCACCAGTGTTCTGTCTCCAAAAGTAGGTGCTTCTACTGGTAAATCGAAAACTCGGTAGGAAGAACCGTCTGCAAGCATTTGGCTTGCATACTGCGCATTCAGCCATTCAACTTGTTCTGATTGTTTGAATTCTGTCAGTGGATTGCTGAACGAATCATTGTCAAATTAACAGCTCAGCAATTGATTGAATTTTGAATATACTTCTCCGGTTTGAGCATTTGCGACGACTTCCATGATTTTTGGTTGTCCGTCTTCTTGCAGATTCAAATGGGTTACCCAACACAGATTGAGTTTTCCGTCTTCTGTTGGATAATACATCAAATAACTGCCGAAATTTTCATCAAGATAAGCGGTTTCATTCAGTACAAAACCTATGTTCTGTGCAATGGTAGCAAGAATGTCATTGACTTGGTTGACGGCAGACTGATTCCCGATTCTCTGTTGAATGTCGGTCTGAAAAGTCTGTGTCATGTAAACAATTTTACCGTCTTTGAGGGCAAAATTTGCCACAGCACCATAAATAGGATAACCGCCCAGATTTTGCTGTATATAAGCGTATTCAATATTGGTTTTGCTGTCTGTGTAATGCGTCTGAACTTCCAAATCATCAAATCTGATGATTTTAACTGGGGTACTTCG
>JAQVKJ010000114.1 GCA_028694715.1 Weeksellaceae bacterium
CGATGTTGTACTGGTTTCACTTTATGTGGACGAGAGAACGCTCTTGCCAGAGGATGAACAGGTGTATTCCGAAGTACTTGGTAGATCGCTGAGAACCGTTGGAAATAAATGGACTGCATTCCAAATCGAAAACTATCAAACCAATTCACAACCTAATTACATCATAGTTGATGAATACATGAACAGCTACAATCAGAACATTGGTGCTTTGTTGGATGTGGATGAATACCTGAACTGGATGAAAACAGGAATTGATAATTACAACAAATCCAGAAATATAGCCAAAAACCCTTAACTTAGGCTACAAGCAGATATGCAATTGCAAAGCCCAAAAGAACAGTAATCATTTTTTGGGCCTTAAATCTGTGGCTGTCTGTGCTTTCAAAAAGAATCACAGTTGCAATGTGTATGAAAATCCCTGCCACAAAGGCCAGCATCATTAGATGAATTTCATCTGAAAAGTAGCCTCCGAAAACGGCTCCCAAAGGCCCGGCACTGACAAAGACCAACATGAGTCCCAATTTGGCATAAACCGATATTTTCATCTGCCTAACTGCCCCGAATAACACCATGGCTACCGGAATATTGTGTATGAAAATCGCCCAAAGTAGATGATGAGAATCCTCGTGCATCAGTGGCGTGCCTTCAAAAAAAGAATGTAAAAACAAACCCCAGAATATACCAGCAGGCAGTGTGTTGTTTTGTTTAAAATGAACATGACCGTGCTCTACTCCCTTGCTCACAGACTCGACAAGCATTTGAAAAAACAAACCGGCAAGTACAAACAGTCCAATCTGAGGATCACCGTTCCGGTAAACTTCAGGAAATATTTCAAGAACTGCGATTCCGAGAAAGAATGCTCCACTGAAAGAGAGTAAAAATTTGGTGAAAGAATCCTTTCCAAAAAAAAGCCAACCCAGCAAACTGCCAACGATGACTGAAAAAATTAGGGTAGTTATTACAAACATGTTTGCAAAATTAATCAACTAACTTATTAGATTGTTGAACAGAACAAAAAAAATTCTTATTTTCGCTTAGAATTAACACACGATGAGACCAAATTTACTGATTCTGTTTACTGTATTTTGTACAGCAGTAGTCATAGGCCGAGCACAATCCATTCAGGTAAATCCAGTAGGAGCACCTGAATCTTCTATGGATGCCGAAGAATTGACTATTGAAGTTCTCATCGAGGGAGGGGCATGTTCTGAAATTTCAAATTTTCAGTATAAAGATAATCCTATGGCCCAATATCCTTCTGCCAACCGGAGCTGGGGATATTTTGAAAAAGGAGACTCCGCTTTTCCTTTCGAAAATGGAATCGTATTGACATCCGGATACGCCAGAGATGCCGAAGGACCCAGTACCGGAATTGTATCACAAGGTAATTATGACTGGTTGGGTGATACTGAAGCAAATGTACTTGCATCAACATCTACCAACAATGCCACCGTTTTTGAGTTTGATTTTGTACCTTACGGAGACCATATTTCATTCAATTATATTTTCGCCTCTGAAGAATATCCCGGTTTTTCATGTTCCAACTACAACGATGTATTTGGATTCATTATCAGCGGTCCCGGCATTGTGAATGACCCGGGTCTCAGCGGAAAAAACATTGCACTCTTGCCGAGTGGTGAATGGGTAACAATAAATAATGTCAATGACCAATATTGTGGTGACGATACCTACTATGTTCCAGGGAATTTTCCTTACATTGAATATGGTGGTAGAACAACTGTCCTTACGGCTGAATCAGATGTAATTCCTGGCGAGACCTACCACATCAGGATGTTGATTGCTGATGCATTGGACACTTCTTATGATTCTGCGGTATTTCTTGAGGCTGGATCCTTTAATTTAGGCTCTACGCTGAGCGACATCGAAGGTACCAGTCTTGGAGATGACAAAACCGTTTGTGGAGCAGAAGAATTTACAATTGTCGTACAAGTAGAAGCGCCAAGTGCTTCTTATCAATGGTACAAAGACGGTGTTCTTATACCGGGTGCCACCGCACAAAGCTATACTGCCACAGAAGACGGTTATTATTCGGTGGTGGTCGTCAGCAATGAATGCCAAACAGAAGTTGGGGTGAATTTGGAATTTGTGGATCAACCAGAAACAACGCCCTACGAAGTTTTGCTTTGTACACCAGATGGAACCCACACATTTGATTTGACTGATTATGAGCCTTTTATATCAACAACTGCCGGAGTCAGTTATAGTTATTTCAATACGATGTTCGGTGCAATCAATAATGCACCAGGTGATTTGATTCTCAATTACCAAGATTATACCACTGGACCGGGAACAACCACCGTGTATGTAAGAGTACAAACCGCAGAAGTTTGTTTTGAAGTCGAAGAACTGAAACTTACTGTGGGCTTTGAGCCTGATACCGTACCGATTAATTATGAATTATGTGATGACAACGGAGATGGTTTTATGACTTTTGATTTGACGACCCAAGGGCCTCTCATGGTAATTTCTGACCCCAACGGACTGGCGTATGAATATTATTTAGATGCAGCAACTACCCAACTGATACCTGAGCCTGAAAACTTTGTCAACACTTCAAGCCCGCAACTGATTTATGTGAAAATATTCAACCCAACAGCACCCGAAGGAAACTGTTTGACAGTTGAAACGCTCACCCTTATTGTTAATGAGTTCCCCGAAATTCAGCCCGACTCCTTCACAATTTGTGATGATTTGAATGATTCTTCAGAATTCATCGACCTGACTCAGAACAATATTGTGGTGACCCCCGACATAGATGTCTCGCTCCATTATTACGAAGTCATCGGAGGACCGGAAATTACCAATCCTACAAATTACGAAGTGACCGGCTCCCCCACTGTCATACATGTACTGGTGAGAAATTCCGATGCAAGTTGCGAAGAATACCAAACCATTACCATCAATTTCAATCCGGCAGCAGAAGTTCAAAATGCAGCATTGACCCATTGCAGTTTTGATGATTTCGCTGAATTTGATTTAATGGAGGCTGTCAACCAGATAGTAGCAGATCCCACAGGTATGGACATTGGTTTTTATCTAACTTTTGAAGACGCACGAAACGGCAATCCTGCCGACGCACTGCCGTTGAATTACACCAATACATCAAACCCACAAACCGTTTACGCAAGAGTTGTCAACGAAGAAGGCTGTTTCAACATAGCTGAAGTTTTGCTGACCGCTACCAATGGCCCCGAACACTTGCCTTATACAGAAGCCGTCTGCGATGACAACGGTGATGGAGTGTTTGTCTTTGACTTGACTGCACTCGCACCCAATCTACTGACCGGAAGCCCCGCCAATGTTGAATACGGCTATTTTTTAGATGAAGATTTGACAAATGAAATCACCAATCCAGCTACTTTCGAAAATACAAGCAATCCACAGATTATCTATGTCAGACTGGTTAACAATACCGACCCCAATCTTTGTATCTCCATCGGTGAACTGACACTGGAGGTGAATGAGTTCCCGTTGATTCAACCCTATGAAATCACACTTTGCGACAATCTAAACGACGGAACCGAAATCATTGATTTGACTCAAAACGAAATCGTGGCCACACCCGGTATTCAGGTTACACTCCATTATTATGAAACCATCGGTGGACCAGAAATTACGGATCCAGAAAATTATCAGGTCACTTCCTCCCCCACCGTGATTCATGTGTTGGTCAGAAATTCTGATGCAACTTGTGAAGACTATCAGACCATTACCATAAACTTTAATCTCTCACCAGAGGTCACCGAAGAAATTATTGCACTTGAAAATTGTAGCCTGACAGAATATACCTCCTTCTATCTTCCCGACGCCAATCAATTTTTGGTGGACAGCCCAGCAGGCCTGGATTTCACCTATCACCTGACTTTCGATGATGCCTTTGACGGACTAAACAATCTTCCGGCGAATTACCAGAATATCAGCCCAAATCAAATTATTTTCGCAAGAGTGTTGAATTCAGATGGATGTTTTGACATCGGCAGAATTCAACTGATAGCCGTGACCACTCACGAGGAGCTTCCTGTCATTGAAATCTGCGATGACCCCTATCAACCAAATGACGGCAAAGCTGTGTTTGACCTGACACAGTACCATGACGATATTGAAAATATACTTGACGGCTCAGAATATATAGTAAAATATTTCACTCAATTGGACGATGCTTTGGTCGGTATCAACCCCATCAGCAATCCATCTCAGTTTGTGAATCAAACCAACCCGCAAATCATTTATGCACAAGCGACTTCAGTAACAGGGGGTTGCAAAGGAATCGTTGAATTTGAACTCAAAGTACTACCGGTTCCCGAATTCGAGTTGCCGGAAGAAATCAAATTCTGCAAAAATGACATTGAAAAGATTTTTGAATTTGATGAAGCCTTTGACAGTTATACCTGGTACGACCCCAGTGGCAATGTGGCCGGTTACGGACCGGTGATTGATTTCACCACTGAAGGAATTTATACGCTTGAAGTAACTTTGGACGAATTAGAATGCCCGGCCAGAAGAGAGATAGATGTGATTTATGACATCCCACCCGTCATTACTGAAATCAAAGTAGATGGTCAAACAGTGACCGTACTCGTGGCCGGCGGATTTGGCCCATACAAATACAGCATAGACAACGGATTGACTTGGCAAGATTTCAATGTCTTTTATGACATGGAGGGCGGGATTTATGAAGTCATCGTAATGAGTAAATACGGCTGTTTCTCAGAGGCCAAAATGTTTGGCGTATTGGGAATCCCGAACTTCATCTCACCCAACGGTGACGGTATAAATGATGTATGGTTCGTGAGAGGTCTTGAAGCATATCCAAACACTAAAATCCAAATATTTGACCGTTACGGTAAAATGTTCGTTGACAGAAAACTCGAAACAGGAGTGGTCTGGGACGGAAAATACATGGGACATGTGGTTCCTTCCGGTGACTATTGGTACATCATTACATTGGAAGATGGTAGAAAGATCAGTGGTCATATCTCGGTTAGAAATCAGTAAAAGTAAATTATGTGTAAAAACCTCTATTATTCGCTCCTTTCTCTCTTATTGTACACAATTTCATTCGGACAGGAAGTAACCCTTTATGAACAATTTTTAGGTAAATATGATTTTACAATGATTGGGAACACCCATAACATCGTACCCAATGGCAGCGGTGGCCCCTGCAACATACTTACCACTTCGAGTGCTTCCCTTAACTTAAATCCGGATCAGGAAATCGCAGCTGCATATTTATACTGGGCAGGTTCAGGTTCCGTTGCTCAGTTTGACTATGACATCAGACTTAATGGAGTCAATATTTCTCCTGAACGCACATTTACGACTGATATCGCAGGCCGACCTGTATCAGGTGGTTTTACCGATATTACCGCACAGGTTATCGCAA
>JAQVKJ010000115.1 GCA_028694715.1 Weeksellaceae bacterium
AATCGACCCGAAAGAACAACGACCCATTTCCTACGGTCTGAATTCTCAAATGGTATTGGATGAAAATGAACAGATAAAAGAAATTCCGTGGAAAATCGGAGGAATGTATGGAAGTGCACTCGAAAATGTGGTTTATTGGTTGGAAAAAGCCGTTGAAGTGGCTGAAAATGAACCTCAGAAAAAAGCCTTAGAGCTGCTGATAAAATATTACAACACCGGTGACCTGAAAGATTGGGACGAATATTGTGTTGCATGGACCGAAGCCACCGAAGGTGACATTGATTATATCAACGGATTCATTGAAGTTTATGGCGATGCCAAAGGTTATCGAGCTACCTATGAATCTGTGGTACAAATGAAAGATTTTGAAGCTTCACAAAGAATGAGTGTGCTCTCAGACAATGCCCAATGGTTTGAAGACAATTCGCCACTTGCAGCCGAACACAAAAAAGCCAAAGTGACAGGTGTTAGCTACAAAGTGGTGGATGTGGTCGGTGAGTCGGGAGACGCCTCACCCGCTACTCCCATTGGTATCAATCTGCCTAATTCTGACTGGATCCGAGCCGAACACGGTTCAAAATCGGTAAGTCTCGGCAATATCATAGACGCCTATCAGGCTGCATCCGGTGGTTCGACCTTGGATGAATTCGCATATGACGATGACGAAAAAGAAAGGTCAAAAAAATATGCCGAACTGGCCGACAATCTACACACTGCACTGCATGAGGTCATCGGTCATGCCAGTGGGCAGTTGAATCCAGGTGTGGCTACTCCCAATGTTACGCTGAAAAGTTATGCAAGCACCCTTGAAGAAGCTCGGGCAGACTTGGTTGGACTTTACTTTTTGATGGATGAAAAGTTGATTGAACTCGGTCTGATGGAAAGTCTGGATGTGGGTAAAACCGCTTATGACAAATACATCAGTAACGGCATGATGCTTCAATTAAGAAGAATTGAACCCGGCAACGATATTGAAGAATCACACATGAGAAACCGACAACTGGTGGCCGCTTGGGCTTTTGAAAAAGGGAGCGAAAACAATGTGATTGAGAAAATCGTTGAAAACGGAAAAACATATTTCAAAATCAATGATTATGATGCTTTGCGCAAATTGTTCGGCGATTTGCTGCGTGAAATTCAAAGAATCAAATCAGAAGGAGATTACGAAACCGGTAAGAATCTTGTTGAAAATTACGGAGTGAAAGTGGACCGTCAGTTGCATGAAGAAGTGCTGAAGAGATTCGAGCCGCTGAATATTGCGCCATACAGCGGATTCATTAACCCTGTTTTGGTGCCGCAAACCGATGATGATGGAAACATTACAGATATCAAAATTGAGTATCCGACAGATTTTGTGGAACAAATGCTCTATTATGATGAAAATTACAATTTCCTGTAAGCCTAATAATTTTTTATCAATACTTAAAGTCCGTTTTCATTTTAGAGAACGGACTTTTTTTGATTGAAAAAGAACATCTCAATTCAGGATAAAATCACTAAATTTGAAGCTATGAAAGCACTCATCATTGTAGATATCCAATACGATTTTTTGGAGGACGGCCGGCTCGAAGTCTCGGGTGGCAACGAGGTGATTCCGGTCATCAATGCACTACAGACAGATTTCGAATTGATAGTGGCTACCCAAGATTGGCATCCGCACAATCACAAAAGTTTTGCTGCCGAACATCCCGGGAAAAACGAGTTTGATGTAATTGACTTGAACGGTTTGCAACAAGTCCTTTGGCCAGTGCATTGTGTGCAGGGTACACAAGGAGCTGAGTTTCATAAGGATTTGAAAATGAATTCTATAGAAGCTATTTTTAGAAAAGGAATGGATCGGGAAATCGACAGTTATTCAGGGTTTTATGACAATGGAAAACGAAAAAACACCGGATTGTATGGCTATTTGAAAGACCGAAATGTTTCAGAAGTTTTTGTTGCCGGATTAGCAGCCGACTTTTGTGTTTATTTCACTGCGAATGACGCAATCGATTTGGGATTTAAAACCACCATCATCGAAGAAGCTTCCAAACCCATCGATGCCGAGAATTGGGAGAAATTAAAAGATGCGTTCTTTGAAAATGGCGGAAATATTATTTGATTTTTTATATTAAATCGAATTTTGCTTAAAACTTAAACTATGAACGAATTTATTCCTGAAGAAAATCACATCGAAACCATCAACAACTACACAGCCGAGGATTGGAAACCTATGTTGGATCTGATCGAAGAAATCGAAAAGACTGAATCTTTTTACACCCTTGACGATAAGTCCCTATTTGATCCTTATAATTATTCGGCTGTGGTGGATAAATTCACAAATCTTATGTATGAAATTCCATTGATGATTAACTTCGATTGGCGAAAATGGGATGAGGGTAATAAAATCTACGCCACACAGGATTTTGATTTCGACAGCATAGACATTCCCACCAAATGCAAATTACTTTCGGCACTTGTTAGAAGTGAGCGCTTTAACGCAGGTAAACTTGCCATTGCCTTCGATAATGGGAAAATTCTAAAAATCCTTATTTCCATTCGTAAACAGCTCATTCAATAAACTTATTCTTGCAGAAAAAGTTTAATTTTAATTCTTCAAGACACACAGATGAAACACTTATTACTGCTGGCTTTTTCAATTAGCATCAATATCCTAAGCGCTCAGAACCAGCTGATTCCACAACCCGCAAAATTAGAACTGAAACAAGGCGAATTTGTAATTCCCGAGAATTTACTGATTTCAAAATCACTTCCACAGCAAGAAAGCAATTATCTGATCAACCGACTGAAGGGAAAATTCAATATAGAAATTTCCAAAAATAATTTAGCTGAAATACGAAAAATTTATATCCAGAAAGTTCATCCGGACGAATGGTACTCAATCTCTGTAGAAGAGAAAGGAATTTTTATAACTTTCTCAACAAAAACAGGCTATTTTCGTGCGCTTCAAACGCTTGCACAACTTTTTGAAGAACATCAGTATGACCGGAAAATCCCGGCGATGCTTATCGTGGACGAACCTCAATTCAAATGGCGCGGAATGCACCTGGACATAGTCCGTCATTTCTTTACTGTGGAGGAAGTCAAAAAATATCTGGATTATCTGGCGATGTACAAAATCAACACTTTCCACTGGCACCTGACCGACGACCAAGGCTGGCGGATAGAAATCAAAAGCTATCCGAAACTGACCGAGATCGGTTCAAAAAGAAAGGAATCGATGATCGGACCATATGGCGACAATCGCTTTGACGGTCTGCCTTATGGTGGATTTTATACACAAGAAGAAATCAAAGAAGTGGTTGAATACGCCAAAAAATTACACATCAATATCGTTCCCGAAATCGAAATGCCGGGCCATGCGCTGGCTGCGCTTTCTGCTTATCCCGAACTTGCCTGTACGACCGGAGCTTTTGAAGTTGCAATAAAATGGGGTGTTTTTGACGATGTGTTTTGTCCGAAGGAAACTACTTTTGAATTTGTTGAAAATGTGTTGGACGAAGTGATTGCGCTTTTTCCTTCCGAATACATCCACATCGGCGGTGATGAATGCCCCAAGGTGCGGTGGAAGGAATGTGCACATTGTCAGCAACTGATAGAACGAGAGAACCTGAAGGACGAAGAAGGTTTGCAGAGCTATTTCATCCGTAGAATTGAGAAATTTGTCAATGGCAAAGGCAGGAAAATTATCGGTTGGAACGAGATTTTGGAGGGTGGACTTGCACCCAATGCTGCTGTGATGAGCTGGACGGGTGAGGAAGGTGGAATTGAGGCAGCCAAATCCGGACATTATGCAGTGATGACCCCAGGAGGTTATTGCTATTTTGATCATTATCAAGGCGACCCCCTGAACGAACCTCTGGCCTTTGGCGGCTACACGCCTTTGGATAAGATTTATTCCTATCACCCTGTTCCGGCGGTACTATCGACTGAGGAAGCTCCGTACTTAATGGGCGTTTAAGCGAATTTGTGGACGGAATATATTCTGGATTTCAAACATGTTGAGTACATGCTTTTTCCGAGGCTGATGGCACTGGCAGAAGTGGGCTGGGGGACGAACCGGGCAGAAAACTATCAGGAATTTGAAAACAGAGTGGTGGCGCATTTTCGATACTTGGACAAAAAAGGTATCAATTTCGCCAAAAGTATTTTTAATCCCAGCGGAAGGGTCCTAAGAACCAGAAACGGGATTTCATATGAATTCTATATGTCAAAAGATGTACACAACATCCGTTTTACCACTGACGGCAGTGAACCCACCATTGATTCGGAAGCTTATCAATCGTCGATCAATGTTGACCGGTCGATGACGATTCGGGCGGCTTATTTTGAGAATGGTGAGCAAAAAAGTGCGCTCACAAGCCAGCGATTCAATGTGAGTCAATCGACCGGAAAATCGATTGAATTGCTTCATCAGCCGAGTCCCAATTATGCTTTTGGAGGCGCATTGACCTTGGTGGACGGGATTGAAGGCGATCCGAAAGTGCTGGGCAAAACCTGGCTTGGATTCAGCGGAACAGATGTAATTGCAAGTATTGATTTGGGACAAAAAACGGATTTTTCAAAAGTTTATTTCAATTCGCTCAACCATAAAGGAAGTTGGATTCATTTGGCTGGAGGAGCAAAAATTATGGTCTCAAACGATGGGGTGAATTTCAATACAATTGACGAAATCAGTCAACAAAAAATCGAGGATTTGAATGGAAGGGTGGTGATTAATTTTGTTCCTGCACAGACTACCCGATTTCTGAAAATCGAGATTTACAATGCGGGCATCATTCCGGAAGGATACCCCGGTGCCGGACATGAGGCTTGGCTGTTTGTAGATGAAATAGGGGTGAAGTAATTTCAGAAATCATCGAAGACTTATCAGTGTATATGGATTCCTGTTTCTGTCAGAAATTCCAAGAAATCTTCCACAGGATAATCAGCAGGAAAATTTAAGTTCTGATTTCTGATGGTTACATGAAAACAGGGTTGTCTTTTTTCTTTGATGTAATAAATTTTTCCGTCGGTGACCATTTTATCCAGAATTTGTTCCAGAATTCTTTCGTACTTAAGGTTTCGTCCTCTCACACCGTTGTACTGTGAATAAGAAATGTCAAAGGCTGCTCCGTAAGTGTGTGAACTATCTCCTTTGGCCGCATTGCTGTTGACTCTTCTTAGTCGGTTTTGACTTTTTTCGGTTCTCGTCAGCGATGAAATACTAAGTTTTTTGGAAGTTCTTTCAAAAAACAAATCAGTGATTTCTTTGAGTGCATCGTAGGCTTCGGTAATCAGAACTGGATGGCTGTGGGTGAGTTTTTGGATGTTGTAACCGTCTCCTTCTTCGGGTACTTCAACGAGTTTGCCTTCTCGGATGAGTTCATCCAGCTGAAAATTGTCAGCAATCAGCGGAATG
>JAQVKJ010000116.1 GCA_028694715.1 Weeksellaceae bacterium
TCCCTCCAAGATACCGTGACACATATTTCAACCACATTTTCAGCGGTGGATACGCAGCCGGGTATTATGCCTATCTCTGGACTGAAATGCTCGCATTGGACACTGGAAAATGGTTTGACGAAAACGGTGGTCTGAAAAGAGAAAACGGCCAGCGTTACAGAGACATGATTCTTTCAAAAGGAAACACCATCGAGTACAAAGAAGCGTACAGGGACTTCAGAGGCAGTGACCCGAGTGTCAATTCAATACTTGAAAGCAAAGGTTTTAAATAATCCAAACACACATTCAAAGAAGCTGTCTCGGCACCGATTCAGCTTCTTTTTGTTTCATTGAATATTAGTAAAATCAAACTTCCAGCGTTTCGCCGATTGCTGGAAGAATCAAAACCTTTCCACCGGCAGAGAAATGATCTTTCGCCTGCTGATGATTGATTTTAATGGGTGGGAAAGTATCGAAATGATAACCCATCACCCGGTTGCATTGTATGAAATTACTTGCGATGTACGCATCCTGATAACCCATTGTAAAGTGGTCGCCCACAGGCAAAATAGCCAAATCGGGTTTCCCGATGGTTTCCGGAATCAGTTTCATTTCGGTAGTAAGAGCGGTATCACCGGCGATATAGATTCTCTTTGATCCATCTTCCAAAACATAGCCGTTCGGATTGCCGCCATAGGTTCCGTCGGGAAATGAGCTCGAATGAAACGCGATGGTGGATTTGACTGAAATTCCATCAAAATTGAAACGACCTCCAGTATTCATACCGATGGTTTTAAAGCCTTTTGCATCATAATAATAAGACATTTCTGCATTACAAATAATTGTCGCGGCAGTTCTTTCTGCAATGGGTTCAACATCTGCTATATGGTCTCCGTGCGCATGTGTCAGCAATAAGTAATCTGCATTAAGTGATTGCAAATCAACGACAGAAGCCAAAGGGTTTCCAGAAATAAAAGGATCCACAACAATGAATTTCCCATTGATTTCAATATGAAGGCCTGCATGCCCCAAGTAAGTAATTTTCATTTTTTATTTTTTAGAAATTTATACTGATGCCTAAAATTAGTGAAAAAGCCAAAGTCAGCAAAGCAACTTTCTTTAATTCTTTGTCGAGCTGACTTTGTTCTTTGACCGAAAACATTGATTTGAGCATTACAAGGGTCGGAATCAGAAGTAATAGAAACAACAGATGATGCCAGCTTGTTTTATTATTTAATATAAGATAAATCAGCGTCAACAGAAAAGGAGAAATCATCAGCACGGCCTGATAGATTTTGGCTTTCCTAAAACCGATAATCAATGGAACGGTCAGTTTGCCCGAGATTTCATCCGTATTCATATCGCGCATATTGTTCAGATTAAGTACTGCTGCACTCAGTAGCCCAATGGCTGCTGCAGGTAGTAATATCAATAAATTTAAGCCCTGATGACTGTACAGCGTATAACTCCCCCAGACCGAAATAATTCCAAAAAAAAGAAACACAAACACATCTCCCATGGCAGCATATCCGTAAGCATTTTTCCCGACTGTGTACTTGATGGCCGCCCAAACACAGGCAATGGTCAGGAACACAAAAAGCACAGCGTATAAAAAGTTTTCTTTGAAAGCAACATACACGAGCAAAAGCGCTGTAAATGTCGAGAGCAGACTAAAAATTAACACTGCGGTCTTCATCTGTACGGGCGTGACTTCTCCCGAAGCCACAATCCGTCTTTCACCGGTCCGGTAGGTATCGGTTCCTCTGATGCCATCCCCGTAATCATTGGCATAATTCGACAAAATCTGTAGAAACAAAGTGGTCAGCAGTGCAAGAATAAAAATACTCCAGTTCCAGTGGCTGTCAGAAAGCGCAATCAGAGACCCCAGAATGATGCCGCTGACAGACAACGGAAGTGTCCTCAGTCTTGCTGCGTGAATCCATTTTTTCATAGTGCTCAAATTTAATCAAAATTGAGAAAAGCATTTGGGGTATTTGGAAAGCTAAAATTGAGACAACGACTGTTGAAATTCTCAAAATTTCGAATCAATAAGCTTTTCATAAAATTCATTTTTCCCATCAATTATAATCATTCATTTAGTTTCACAGAACGAATGGCTTTGATTTTCCATGCGATGATAATCACCACCAAAATTGTCATCCCACCACCGAAAACAATGGAAGGTACCAAACCGAGCAAACTGGCGGCCACACCGCTTTCAAAAGCACCGAGTTCGTTGGAGCTACTTACAAAAATACTGTTGACAGAAGAGATGCGCCCTTTTAGGTTTTCGGGGGTTTTGTATTGCAAAATGCTTTGTCTTATGATGACAGAAATGGCATCGAAAGCACCACCAATCATCAGTATGACAAAGGACAAATAAAAATTCTTCGACAAACCGAATATAATGATGCAGAGTCCAAAACCGGCCACGCTACCCAACAGTTTCGGACCCACTCTTGCTCTGAAAATGGGTATTGCGGAGATGGTCAGCATCATGGTCAGTGCGCCAATACCGTGTGCCGATCTCAGCCAGCCGAATTCGACTGAGCCACCGTTCAACACTTTTTCAACCACTGCCGGCAGCATGGATTCGGCTCCACCAAAAAAAACTGCAAACATGTCCAAGCTCAGTACTGCCAAAATGATTGGAGTACTCCAAATGAATTTCAATCCCTCTTTGATGCGTTGCATGGGTGTTTCTTCAGAATTTAGTACAGATGGTTCCGGTGGTTTGGAAGAAATTCTGAATATGGCAATCATCGAAATACACATCATCAGGAAAGCAATGAAAAGAGTGGCCTCAATGCCCACCGAAGCAAGCAACAAACCACCGGCCAAGGGACCGGTGACTGCACCAATCATAAATGCAGACGAATTGATGGGAATGGCTTTTTCGTAATTTTCTCTTCTCACTACCCTGGCCAGCAATGAAAATACGGCTGGAGTACTGAATGCCCGGTTCAGTCCCAATATAAAAAACGCAAAATAACAGACCGATAAATACACAAAAATCCCGACTTTTTCTTGGACGCCTGGAAAGTTAATAATCATCAACACAAACGAAGTGAGCATATACGCGGCTATGCACCATTTGACCATTTTTTGTTTGTCTTTTTTATCGACGAGTTGTCCGGCGTAAAAGGCGGTGAACAAGATGGGTGAAAATTCAAACAAACCAATCAGGCCGAGATAAATTTCTTGATGGGTCAGTCTGAATATCTCAAACGCCACAGAAGTACTCTGCACGAAAAGTGCAAAAATCAGTGAAAACCTTAAGAAGATAAGTGCCCTGAATTCTTTGTTTTTCCAGACCGAAGGAATGTTGTTCTCTGGATTTTGCATATTAAATAATCCGCAAATTCAATGTTTGATTGCGCAAAATTACTGAAGATTTAATGCTTTCTTACCTGAATTTGTTGAAATTTCTTTTTCGCTTTTCCAAAAAAGCGTTTCTGCCCTCTTCTGCTTCATCTGTTCCATAAGCCAATCGGGTGGCTTCTCCTGCAAACAGCTGTTGCCCGACCAAACCGTCATCGATCAAGTTGAAAGCAAATTTGAGCATCTTTATCGCAGTCGGAGATTTGGTCAGTATTTCTTGTGCCCATTCAAAAGCAGTCTGTTCTAATGCTTTATGAGAAACAACCTTGTTGACCATTCCCAGTTCAAAGGCTTCTTGAGCAGAATAATTAAAACCGAGGAAGAAAATTTCTCTTGCTCTTTTCTGACCCACTTGTCGTGCGAGATAGGCCGAGCCAAAACCTCCGTCAAAACTTGCTACATCGGCATCCGTTTGTTTGAAAATCGCATGTTCCTCAGAGGCTATCGTCAAATCACAAACCACATGCAGTGAATGACCGCCGCCAACAGCCCAACCGTTGACCACTGCAATGACCACCTTTGTCGAAAAACGAATGAGTCGTTGTACCTCAAGTACATTCAGTCGTCCGACTTTGTCTTCTCCTTCGTATCCTTTTTTTCCTCTTACCCGCTGATCTCCACCCGAACAAAATGCCCAGCCGCCGTCTTTTGGCGAAGGCCCTTCGCCGGTCAGTAAAATCACACCGATTGATTGGTCTTCTTCTGCGAGGGCAAAAGCATCGAGCAATTCAAAAACGGTTTTGGGTCTGAATGCATTTCTGACTTCGGGTCGGTTGATGGCTATTCGCGCCACTCCATTGCATTTTTTGAAGGTGATGTCTTCGTATTTTTTTATGTTTTCCCAGTTGATCATATCCGTCTGATTAATTTGGTGTAAAAATACGGAATGCTTGTGATGAATGAAAATGATTTGGGTTGTGGTTTTCAAACAAATTCAAAACTTTAAAAAACCTGTTTGAAATTGTAATTACCGTTGGTCCTGAGTCTTTTCATCGAAACTCTTTCGGTTGAATGGGTTTTCTTTTTAAACACATTTTTCAGTCGGTTATAATCCAGATAATAACTGATTCTGAGGGAGATGCTGTTTAGTTGTGATTGAGCAAAGAGATAATCGAAATTGTCTCTGAAACTCATTCCGGCAACATCATTGTAGCTTTCTACAGCATTGCGATACAACAAAGACAACTGACTGCCCGGCGCAAACCACCAGCTGAATCGCAGGTCTATGTTCCAACTGTTGTAGGTGGCATTGTGGTTTTGGTTATATGCATTATTTTGCAGCAATTCTCCATCCTGTTGTAGTGTGAAGAATTTGTTATAATGCACATCGGTGTAATAATGCCGGAATGCAAGATTGAGTGACATCTTATCATTGAAAATGAAGTGCGATTCCAAGGAAGTTTCCACTGTATTTCGGTTTCGTTCACCAAAGTAAATGTTGGCACCGTCGCTACTTACAAATCCTTGTTCATTCTCAGAGAAGGTGGTTTGGGTAGAGAGATAGAGTTTCCATTTGTCAGACACTCTGAATCGGGGTGCAAATTTGAGCGTCAGTTTGTCACGGTCTTTTTGGTCGTATTTGACCCAATTCAGCGATACGTCCAGAGCGAATCTATTTCTGTAATCTGTAGAAAACCAAGCCCATGGATAATAGTAAGCCGGGATTTTCACAAAACGACCTTCGGTTCTGGGTTCGTATATGTCATTGTTGCCGAATGGGGCAGTTTCAAATCCACCGCCAAAGCTAAAATGTGAAGTTGTTTGAAATTCCGAATTGAAGTTAAAATTAAAATAATTGTACAATCCCGGTTCGAGTCTTCGTCCGTAATTCAGGTTGAAATTCAAAAAAGTAGTGTTGAAAGCTCCTTTGGGCTGCAACAATCTATAACCGTAATAGGCAAAATAATTGATGTAATTGGTTTGTCCGGTATAGCCGAGGTCGTCGATGTCATAGTCCTTGCTACGCAAAAAAATGCTGGTTTGCAGTCGGTGTTTGCCGTTGATTTTTGCTGCGGACAG
>JAQVKJ010000117.1 GCA_028694715.1 Weeksellaceae bacterium
CTACATCAACGGTTTTCACGATGCAGCCAACGCAATTGCAACCATTGTGGCCACCCGTGTGCTGACGCCTTTTCAGGCAGTCCTTTGGGCAGCGACCTTTAACTTTGCGGCTTATTTTATTTCAAAATATTGGATTGGACATTTCAACATCGGAGAAACCATATCCAAATCGGTCAATATGAACTTCATAACATTAGAAGTAATTCTGGCCGGATTGATAGCCGCCATCACTTGGAACTTGATTACCTGGTGGTTTGGTATTCCTTCTTCATCGTCTCATACCTTGATAGGCGGATTTATTGGAGCCGCCATCGCACACGCTGGAGCATTTGCCCAAAACGGAGAGGATGTAATCAATTATGTGAAAGTCATCCCGATTTTTCTGTTTATTTTCTTGGCACCTGTGTTGGGGATGATCATTGCATATTTTATTTCTATACTCATCATGTATGCCTGCAGGCGGACATCGCACAGAAGGGCAGAAAATATTTTCAAAAAACTTCAATTGTTTTCTTCTGCCATTTTCAGTCTGGGACACGGTGGCAATGACGCCCAAAAAGTGATGGGAATCATTGGTGCTGCAGTGATATTTTTTCATGTGCAACAGGGGGATGCCGAATGGCTTAATGCAGAAAACCGCTTTGACCATTTTGTGGTCGAATACTGGTGGGTTCCATTGTCGAGCTTCTTTGTCATTGCCTTGGGAACAATGAGTGGTGGATGGAAAATTGTAAAAACCATGGGAACAAAAATCACCAAAGTAACTCCGCTGGAAGGTGTGGCAGCCGAAACCGCCGGTGCCATGACACTTTATTTGACTGAGTTCTTGGGTATTCCCGTTTCTACTACGCACACCATTACCGGTTCCATTATCGGTGTGGGCATTACAAAAAGAATTTCAGCAGTCCGTTGGGGAATTACCATCAACCTGCTCTGGGCTTGGATTCTGACCATCCCGGTTTCTGCTCTCATTGCGGCACTGGTGTACTACATCATTCTTTTGTTCTAACTGATTTCTGATTATTTCAGTTTGATTTGTTCGGGTTTGCTGACAATGATTTCAGGCTTGCCTTTGTACAAAATCAGTTTTCCACTAACGCAAATGATTTTTTCCAAAAGAAATTCCTCCGGTCGGTAATCGAATTTTTTCCAATTGCTTTCAAAAATCGCAACCGTCAGTAGATTGTCGGGATAATCGGCACCAAGATTGAGCAATGCTACCTTGTTGTTGCCGCTGCTAACATAAGTGCCGTAAACTTTGTCGCAGTACTCTACTTTTTTGCCTATGAATTGCTCCAAATCAACATCGGTAATTTTTTGCTGTGCTCGGATGCAACCGCTAATAGCGATGATCAAAAGAAAATAAATTGTTTTCATTTGGATGAGTTTTAGAGATTGACTGACCAATTTAATCAAAAATCTCCACTTCTACCTCGTTTATTGAGATAAAAGTGCCAGAGATAATAGGTGGAAAGCGAACGAAACGGACGCCAGTTATCTGAAATCGCAACAATTTCTTCTCTCGAACTTACACCATATAGTTCTCTCATTGTGTGGATGATTGCAATGTCAGTCACCGGAAAAATGTCCTTCAGTTGAAGACAAAAAAGCATATAAACTTCGGCAGTCCAATTGCCAATTCCTTTGACGGAAGTCAGTTGCTCACGGATTTCTTTTTCTTCAAGTTTGCCAAGTGATTCTGGGATTAATTCACCAGCAACAACCGCCTTTGCCAACGCTCTGAGGTAAGACGCCTTTTGCCTGCTGATTTGACAATCTCTCATCTCCGAATCTGTGAGCGAAAGAATGTTTTGTGGATTGAAAATGGAGATGTAATTCTTTAATTTAATGAAATGAGCTTTTGCAGACGCCAGACTCAACTGCTGTCCCAGAATGATTTTGGAAAGCGATTCAAATCCCGGTTCTCGCTCCCAGTTAGGCGGAGCTCCATACCGATTATTAATTTCAAAAAAAACCGAATCCTTTGAAATCAATGTTTTAATTGCCTCCGGATTGACGATTTTTGTTTCCATTTATGTTGATTTCAATCTTCAAAACTGTTGACCAATTTCCGCCATTCATTGAGTTCCGGATTTTCTCCTTCCCGATGGCAATAAATCTCAAAAGCAGTTTCGTAATTCGTGTCAAAACATTCTACCCATGTGATGATTCCCGTCGGACTCGGTTTTCTGAGAATCCGGCACTCCATGAATTTTGAGGTTTCAAAATGCAGACTGAAATGACCCCCAAATAGATTGAACCACTGCTCATGCCATGAAATATTGGTGATATTGCCATCGTACATCTGGACACAGCAATCGTTTCTACCAACAATCTTCACAGGAATTTCTGCGCCAATCACTTCTTCAATCAAAGAATAGAATTTTCGCTTTTTGATTTTCCCGGAAAAAATACCGTTGGGCGCATTCTGAACGGCTTGCCAACGGCTTAGATTGTGTTTTTTGAGCATTCCTTCAAATTCTCCTGATTCATCCAGATTTTTCCAGTCGTTGTGAAATTCTTTCAGGTTTAGTTCTTCAGGAATCTCCATATCTTGGTGACGGACTTCAATTTCTATCGGATGATTTTCGGTTTTGAATTGCACTGTAATTTCTCTTGTAACTTCATCAATTTCCGCAACTGCCCCAATGCTGTGAACGCATTCGCCGAATCGGTTGTAGAATCTAAAAGATTTTTTCCCTTCTTCGCATATCGAAAAACAATATTTCAATTTTCTAAACTCTAAATTATGGACAGAATGCTCATTTTTGATTGTGAATATTTGCTCAGATTCATCGCCGGTGAAATTTCCACTGATTTGATAAATACAGCTTCTGTTTCTCATCATCAATTTAAGTTTTCCAACTTGCGCCATCGGTCTGAAAAGCCCTCTGTAATCTGCATGTAATCTTTTGATGGCATCGCCTTCGGATGACTGAAACAGTTCAACCTCACTGACCTTCAACTTGGCCGCTGCAGAAGCTGGACTCAGTTCGGGGTGATAGGATTTGAGTTGCTTCCATTTGGTTGATATGTCTTCGTTTCGGCTGTTCACTTTTTGTAGAAATTCGTTTAATATTCTGAGGGCTTAGTTGACAAAATTAGTCATAAAATTATTTTTTCAACCAGCTGATGAAATATAATCACTGACTGATACATCTCATCTACTGAGTCTGAGAATGAATGTTTATCTTTGCCGAATATTTTAATCTTTAAAAGATATTAAAATGAAAAGTACATTTATTATAGCAGCATTCATAATGACTGCTTTTTTGATCTCCTGTGGGGGAAATGAAAACAAGACTCTAACACACGATGACCATCAAATGATGGATGTCGCTGAAGCACTGGATGTGGAGGTGGACAATAAAATTGATCCAATTTGTGAAATGGAAATGAAAGCCGGGATGGTAAAAGATACAATTCACTACAATGAAAGTATTTATGGATTCTGCAGCAAAAGTTGCAAGGAAACTTTCGCCAAAGCACCCGAAGACTATCTTGACAAAATGTAAAAATTACAAACTTTTTTAATGGTTTAAACCTCAACATACATCCTTGTTTGTTGAGGTTTTTTTATTGATAGATTTTATAATTATTTTTCAAATTTCTTTTGATTCTTTTGAAATAATCCGACCTTTAAACTTTTAAACCAATTGATTATGAGACTACTTTATTTGTTATTCGGTTGCTTGTTCACTTCATTTGCCTTTGGACAATGGACAAGCGATTATTCAGCGAATACACAGGTGGCCGAAAGCCATACAAGTGATGTGCAATCCGTCGGCACAAACGACGGCAAAACCTTTGTTGTTTTCTGGGACGAAGATGCCGGATATAAACTGAGGGTGCAATTATTGGACACAGCAGGCTATCAGCAATTCGGTCCAAACGGAATGCTGGTCAACGCAGTGGCTGACAACGGCACCTGGACTGCAACCCGTTCCAATGTAGTGGATGAGGATGGAAATCTGTACATAGGTTTCACGGCCACCAACGAGGGAAATGGATATGTTAACAAGATTTCAAGTGACGGAACCCAAATGTTTGGTGAAAACGGCATCATGATTCCCGATGGCTGGGACTTGAAACTGCTTCCGTTGCCGGACGGTGGAGTATTGGTAGGCTGGCAGGGAGCCAATTATGGCATGCTGATGAAGTACGATGAAAACGGCAACCCGGTTTGGCCTGCACCCAAAGAAATGGAATCGGCTGATCCTTCACTCCCGTATTCGAACATTGGTGAAATGACCATTTTGTCTGATGGAACTTTTGTTGTCATCGTACACGGAAAGGGCACTGTCTGGATGATTGATTCCAAGGTATCTGCTTTCAGGATAAGCGAAGACGGTGATGCGATTTGGTCGATTTCTCCCATCTCTGAGCAAACCCTTGCCAGCAACCGAAGATATTCTCTGATCCAGAAAGAAGATGTGGTCTATTTCGGTTATTATGGTTCAACCGGTTTTCGGTTTGATTCATTTTTGCAAAGAATCAATCCCGATGGCTCGTTGCCTTGGGGCATTGACGGAGCTGATTTTTCAACCGATGACACTTTTTATGAGATGACCGGTAGCATTGTGGCTGATGAAAGTTCATCTGTTGTCTGGTTCACCGCAAATGTCAGCAATCAAACACAATCAGAATTTGGTCAGTACATACAGAAATTTGATATGGAAACTGGTGAACGATTATTGGGCGATCATGCCAAAGAAATTTTTCCAGTTTCGGCAGACAACTGGATTTCGGTAGGAGACATACAACTGGCAGGAGAAAGACCCTTGATTTTATTTGCAAACGACATCAGCAACGGTGTCAACCCCATTCAATTGGGTGTGGTTTTGCTGGACACCGATGGGAATTTTGAATGGCAGGATGAATACCTGATGATTGCCACCAGCCCGGGCAACAAATACCGTTGTGATTTTACTAAAAATGTGAACGGACAGAGTGTTGCAGTGTGGGCAGAAGACAGAAATGGAGGTTATTTTTCCTTTGCCCAGAATGTTGTAATAGAGGATGATACCCAATCAGTCAACGACATTGACAAAACCGAAGTATTGATTTACCCCAATCCGGCCCGAAATACAATTTTTGTTCGTTCGGATATTCCAATTTCAAAAATTGAAATTTTGGATTTGAGTGGAAATAAGTTGCTTCGCGAATCATCTTCTGCAACCATCGGTCTGGAAAATTTGCCCAATGGGATTTATTTAATCAGGACCATTTTGCAGAACAAATCTGTGATTGTCAAGAAATTTATAAAAAATTAATTCACTAAATCAAATTCCAAAAAACCACAACTCGTTAGCAATGTGATAGATACAATGCTCAATTCTCATTG
>JAQVKJ010000118.1 GCA_028694715.1 Weeksellaceae bacterium
TAACCTTTTGCCGTGCCTTTTGACAGTTCTTTGTAAGTCTGATGAATATATGCTTCGTCTAATTCTCCGGGCTTTAATTTTCCATCATACCGGTCTTTGATGATTTGCTCCATTACTTTCACCCATGGTGTCAAATCAATGCCGCCATCGGCTTCTACTAAATGATGACAATCATCCGTACATTCATGAATTTGATTGTAAAACGCTTCAATTCGGTTGACGAACCTTGCCGTCAGGGCTTTTTTTTTTGACCTCCCCCGACCCCTCCAAAGGAGGGGAGTTCGGATTGTTTCAAACCCAATATAGGCACGCCAGTTTCCTGCTCTACCCACTCCGGGTCGATTTCAAAAGTTTGCCCTAACTTGACAACCAAATCGGCGATTTCCATTTTCGTCATGCTTTCCTGGTTGTCCCATTCAAAATAGTGTTTCTCCAAAGCTTGGTAAACAGGAGACAGCTTTACCAATCGTGGAAGCACTTTTGAGTTCAGTATGTTTTTAACCAAAAGCTTATCGGACTCAAATCGGTCTTTTGCCAATCGAAACTGAATTTCAGAACTACCTACATACGCCTTTTCATCGCTCAATCCAGAACCGCCTAAGATTCGCTTCGCAAGCTCGGAGTTGATTCGCTCAATAATCAAATCAAAAGTATCAGAAGACGAAACGCCACCGGTATTGCCAACCTCAAACTTCTCATTGCCTTGACCAATCATGAAGTTGTTTCGTTTGAAGTTTGTTCCCGCTTCGTACAGTTCTTTCAATCGATTGCTGTCCATTCTATCAGTAGTAATGAACAGCGGGGGGACACCGAATTTATCCAGATAATCTTGCCAAGCACCAAAACCTAACTTCTTCGCCAAAATCGCAGGCGTCATCTGTGCGAGCATTCCCAAATCATAGTCCTTGCCAATTTGTAAGTAGTAATTTGCCAAAACTCCGTCAGCGTATGGCCAACCGTTCGTATCACCTTCTTCTTTCACGATGATTTTATTGCGTACGCTGAAATGCGATTGTGGAATTTCATCAACAGTTTCTAATTCACCAAGCTCATTGGTTTCAAAGATTTCAATCAGAGTTCTGCCTTGGAATCGGCTCATTAAAATCAATCGGATAAGCTCCTCGAACCATGGCCGCTCAAACAGGAATGTCAGCTCTTCATTTTCATTTCCATTGTCATCAATGATTTTGAATTTAGAGCGTTGGCAGTACAAGATTCGTGAATCAATCAATGACGAAAGGTGATTGTCAAGCAGCAAATTTTGATACAAATCAGAGAGCATTCCAAACTGCGGCTCTTCTCTATCCGTAGCGATTGCAACAGCTGAAATCCAATCTCTCAACTCTTTTGCCATCATCGTCTCCGGGTTTTGAATGATTCGTCCGGAAATTTTTTGCGGTGACTTCAATTCAGCTGCTACCCGCAATATGCGTTCATCTGCATTGTTGATGAAATAGGCAGCCATTTTATTTTTAATATTGTCAAATATTCCCATTATATATAGAAGTTTTTATCTGAATTATTTCCCCAAATCGTCGTGCCTGAAGTACCGTCCGGATTGAGTGGCGGTTTAGGCAGATCATCTAATACGATTTTACCGGTGCTTAATTTTTCGAGCATGTCCATCGCCCAGTCGTATTCGTCTTTGTAGTCGGTTGGCACTTTACGGGCGGCATTCCTGCGCACGGCATCATAGATAACCAATTTTGAAAGTATCCTCTTCAAAACCTCATTGATGATGGGTGCGTTTTCATTGAAAATGAGCCCCACATCATACCTTCCTGCCAGCATTGATTTGATAACGCCTATCTGTTCCGCTTCGGCGTTGTCAAGCATGTCCATATAATCAGCGCTACTTTCTTCCAAAAGCCGCTCAAAGATGTGCGTTTGCAAATATTCTTTTTCCAAGTAAATCATATTCGTTCGTGATTTGGTTTCATCCTTCCCTGAAGGATTTTGTTTTTACTTCCACCGGTGTAATCAATGTATTTTTCCAATATATTCACACATTGCTGCCAAGCATCGGGCCAGTCATCGTGTGATTTGTATCCGGGCTCGATTCCTAACAATTGGGTATGCCCGACCTGCGTATCGTTATTAGATTTGAGATCCTCATTAGTGTACATTCGTCCGTTCTGGTAGTACGCCTGAAGCCTCAAGATTCTGTCGTATTTTCCGCCCTTCGGATTGTCGGTTTTAATGAGGTTTAAATTGACTTTAAAATCCTTTTCAACCTCTTCGATGGTGCGCTGCACCTCATCGTTCCAGAACTGTGACTCAAAATACCAATGAACAATCACGGTAGGCGGCAGATTCAACTGGAAGTTGGCCATCCACTCCAAGGCGGCTCTCATTTTTGACTGCTTGCAAAAATTGGCAATGTTCCAGAAGTCGGTGCCTTTCAACCCACCAACAGGGATGGCGTTGTAGTCGGCAGTCGGAGTGCCTGCATAAGCCACATCCCAAAAACCTACAATAATTTTAAAATGATTGAGCCTTGGCATTTTACCCCATTGGAACTCGTCATCTTTGAAGATGGAACCCTCAACATGCGGTTTGTTATTGTACTCGGCATTTGCCGCCAAGGTCCCGATTTCCATCTCAACCTCTCTGTAATAATCAGCCGAATACTTTGACTTCCACCGCGGCTCGAAAGTCACCGGATTGTAAGCGTTCACTTGGCACCATTTCCAGTCCGGATGTTTGTCCCGCAGAATCGTCATCATCATCACCGGTGCAGATCTGTTATTGACATGAATATAGCGACGAATGGGGCCGTCCATGGTTGGAATCAAATCCCGTTCAATCCAACGGACATTCTCATTCATTCTTTTGGGGTTTTTCAACAAATCCTTGGTTTCAGTGTCGTCCGAAACGATGTGCGTTGGTCTTTTATTTTTTACCCGCAAACCTCGAACAGATTGCGACATACCCAAAGCCTGACCGATGAATCCACCTTTTGTGATAAAAAATCCTTCTTCCCAATTCCCGGGATTGAATTGTTCTCCAAAATCGGCAATGATTTGTGGGTTGGCTTCAAATTCCGCACGGATGTCTTCCAAGAGTTGTTTGGCTCGGTCGAAATTATTTCCAATTAATACGAAATACACCGGTTCCTCACGCATCCACAGCCAAAAGGGAATGAGTATGTTGTTTAGCACCGATTTCGCCAACGCACGACCAAAGACACACATTCCTTTGAATGTCTGATTCTTCCTAACCTTGCTTGCAAAGTCAATATGAAAATCCGGCGTGTCAGCATCTGCATAATGCGGAAAATAGCGTCTTACCATTGCACCGAAATCTACTTTGCACAGCTCAATGGCCTCGCACTTCTCTTTGTTGGATTCAAAGGGATTCCGAACGCCGGCAGAACGAGCGAGTTCTAATTTTTTCCGATAGCGCTCGAGTGCTATTTTATCGTTTCTTCTCAATCTTTGGTGCTTTGGTTGTGAAATGATGCGTTATCTTATTTTTTCCAAAATCATAAAAAAGATTAGCGATGTAAACTTTCTTTTTTACGGTCAAGCCATTTCGTTTGACCGGAAGCAGAAAGGGGTCTCCGGGTTTATAGCCCGTTCCTTTTTTCAGGAAGTATGCTCCGATTTCAAGATAATATTGCTCTTTTTTCGCACGATGTTTCATCAGGCTGAAAATCATTTTCAATAACTTCATAATTTCATTGATATAGTGTTCAGATGCTCTTCCTGGAAGTCGAGCGTTTTAAGGTGTAATCCGGTGTCGTATGCCTGCAAATTCCGAAATATGTCTTCCATGACTTCCAAATATACCGACAGGGAAATCCGATTATCCTTATTCAAATTCTCCAAAGCCTTGTTCCATTTGCTGATAGCGTCATCAATTCCGACTGCTTCTTTTTGCAGCTGCGCGAGTTGTTCATTATCTTTCGCCTTTTTGGCCTCTGCGATGGCCGTAAAAAGTTCCAATCGCTGTTCGGTAAGGGTTTCAATGACCTGCCCGATTCTTTCAGCCCGGTTGTCAGTGGAATTCTGTTTGGCATCACGAAGTTTCTTCCAACCATACTTCTTCACCCAAACGCCGATTGTTTTTTCGGCAGCCAAGCCTTTTTGAGCAATTGCCTTGGCGGTCAATCCCTGATTTACAAACAATTCTTTAGCCAGCAGCCTTTCGTTCTTTTTTGCCATGCTCCAAAGTTGACTAATAAGCAGTTTCAGCGCAAAAACTTGTTATGAATCGTGTGAGATTTACACACAAATCGTGTGTGATTTACACACGATTCATAACAGAAATTTGATAAAAAGTTGTCCGCACTTCAAATTTGCGTCATGCGTAATGATAAATACATTTTGGCTTCTGCTGACTCCGGCGTCAACATGACGGTTGAAGCTGTCGAAAATAATGGAGTGGCAGACATAAGAATCACAGACCGAATCTCAGAATGGTCAGATAGTTCTGCCAACAGCGTGCGTGCAAAAGTGGACGAAATGATAGCGGCGGGAGTTTCGGAAGCCAGACTGTATCTCAATTCACAAGGCGGCAATGTATTCCAGGCGAACGAAATCATCAATGAGTTGAAGAAGTTTGCGAAGATCAACATCACAGTCGGTGCCTTGGCCGCCAGTGCAGCCACGAGAATATTGGCCGAATTCAGGGGAAGCGCAATCGCTTTCCAGAATTCGCAGTTCATGATTCACAAACCCAAGGGCTATTTTGACGGAAATCAGGATGAAATTGCAGCAAGCCTACAGATGTTGAATAATGTAACAGCTGACTATAGAACAGCTTATGCAACATGTTCCGGAAAGACCGAGGACGAAATAGATGCGCTGTGGCAGAATGGTGATTACTGGATGACGGCCGAACAGGCACAAGAATTCGGATTAATCAGTTCCATCCATTCCGATTCCAAAAAGTTGCGTGCAGAGGATGTGGCACTTCTTGAAGCTTGTGGCGCGCCGAACATCCCCAAAACAGAGAAAACTGAATTTAAATATAAAATGGACAAAGACAAATTGAAATCTTTGCTCGGACTGGCTGCTGATGCTACCGACGAGCAAATTGAGAACGCCATTGCCGAGAACAAAAGAAAGGCAGAGGCAAGTGCTCAGACGGAAGCTGCTCTTCAGGCTCAGGCCGATGAAAGAGCGGAAGCATTGGTAAATGATGCGATTTTGAAAGACAAGAAAATCACAGCTGATCAGAAAGAGGTTTGGTTGGGGTTGGCAAAAAGAGATTTTGAAGGAGCGAAAGCAGCACTGGAGGCCATGCCTGAAATAGGTAAGTTGTCAGAGCAGATTTCTGGTAACGGAAAAGTTAGATCGGA
>JAQVKJ010000119.1 GCA_028694715.1 Weeksellaceae bacterium
AGCTTCGGGTTCTTCTGCTTGTTTTCTTTGCATCTTGTTGAGTGCCCTTACCAACATAAATACGGCCAATGCCAACAGAACGAAATTAATGGCAATGGTAATAAAGTTACCATAAGCAAAAATCGCCGCATCCGGTGCCACCTCTCTTGCCTCGGCCAGCGAAGCACCAACAGGAATCTGACTGGCTCCTTTCCCCATTGCAAAGAAAATACTACTGAAATCAGGTTTTCCCACAATGGCCGCAACAATCGGCATCACCAAATCATCAATGATACTGCTCACAATCGTTCCAAATGCGCCTCCAATGATAACACCGACAGCCATATCAAAGGCATTCCCTTTAACTGCAAATTCTTTGAATTCTTTAATCATTCCCATAATTATAAGTTTTTATGTTCAACGGTAAATTTAACAATTTTTATCTCAATCGCGGATCCAGTTGATTTTTGTTTCTCCCTCTTTAATGCCCCACTGATCAGCCAAACCTCCATTGATTTCCACCACAAATTTTGAATCTTCCTTTGCTGCCGCGACAGTACCGCCTGACAACTCACTCTCAGCACCCGGTTGAGCATTGCGGGCAATATTGATCAGCACTGAATCCTTGCCAAAATACATGATGTCCAAAGGAATACGAGTGTCCTTCATATAAAAAGTATGCTTCTGAATTTCATTGTCTTCAAAAATAAACAACATCCCTTTGTCCTGGTCCATGGACGACCTGTCCATCAAACCTCTGGCTCTTTTGTTGGGTGTGTCTGCGATTTCAATGTCAATTTTTTTCAGTATTTGCCCTTCTCCATCCAAGAACTCTAGTTCTCCTTGTTTAGTGAATTCAATTTCTACTGCAATGGTTGCCTCTGAACCCGATGCACCCTTTTCATTACAGGCCGCTACAAAAATCAGCAGTCCAGCCGCCAAAATCATTTTTTTCATATTAATTAATCTTTATAAACTCTGTTTTTTGATGTAAACATGACGAGGATTCCGAACAAAATAAATGGAATACTCAGTATCTGTCCGTTGTTCAACCCAATGTTCAACAGCTGAGCCACAAATTCCTCTCCTTGGTCTTCTTTGAAAAATTCAATAATAAATCTAACGATCCACAACAGTATAAAAAACAGCCCGAAAATATAGCCCTGACGGTATTTCAGACTGGTTTTCCTATAAACAAACCAAACCACAAAAAAGATAATAACATAACAGATTGCCTCGTAAAGCTGTGAGGGATGTCTGGGTTCAATCTGACCGTATCCAGAACTTTGGTTAACAAATTCAACTGCCCAAGGCAAATCTGATACCTTACCAACAATTTCAGAATTGAAGAAATTTCCCACTCTGATGGCTGCTCCCCCCAAAGGTACCGTTATGGCCACCCTGTCCAATAACCAAAAAATGTTCTTCTTAAGGTATTTTCGGTTGAATAAATAAGAGGAAATCATAAACCCGATGGTTGCACCATGACTGGCCAATCCTCTAAAACCCGAAAATTCATAGCCTTTCAACAAACCAAAAAAAGCGGAAGAATCAGGATTTTGCTGTACCGGCAAAAACACTTCAATCAATGCTTTGCCCAACGACATTCCTTGATAGTAATCTAAGTTGTAAAACAATTCTCCCAAACGCGCACCGATAATGACACCTAAAAAAGAATATAGAAACAAGGGATCGAGCAATTTCACATCCACTTTGTCTGTTTCTAATATTTTTTTCATCACATACCACCCCATGACAAAGGCAAGTATCCACATCAGGCTGTAATAGTGTATTTGTAGAGGACCCAAATCAATCATTACAGGGTTGATGTCCCAAGTTATGTATAGTAAATTAATCATTTCGTTTCTTTTTTTGGTACCGGATCATATCCACTGCCACCCCAAGGATGACATCTTGAAATTCTTTTCGCACCCAAATATAAACCTTTTATCAATCCATGTGTACGCAATGCCTCAATCATATAATTGGAACAGCTCGGTGTATATCTGCAATTGCTACCCAGCCAAGGCGAAATCGCTGTCTGATAAAGACGGACGAGAATCACAAATGGGGAAATCAATAGTTTATGAATAGGATTCATTCGGGCAAAGATAGTTATAATGCCAAAAACACTAATTCGGCGGACTCAATTTTCTAAAAAATTCCCACATCACTATGCCTGCACAAACGCTCACATTCAGTGAATGTTTGGTTCCCTCCTGCTGAATTTCAACACAAGCATCACTCATATTGATGACTTTTTGATTCACTCCCTCCACTTCATTGCCAAAAATCAATGCATACTTTTGAGTAGAGTCGATTTTCAACTCAGACAAGTCAATGCTTCTATCGGTTTGCTCTACCGAAAGAATCCTATGGTTTTTTTCCTTTAATTCTCCAATCAATCCTTTGATGTCTTCCACATATTCCCATTCCACACTCTCAGTGGCACCCAACGCAGTTTTCCTGATTTCTTTACCGGGTGGAGTTCCAGTGATTCCACAGAGATATATTTTTTCTATCAAAAAAGCATCGGCCGTTCTGAATACTGAGCCTACATTGTACAGACTTCGTACATCATCGAGGACAATCACCACAGGCAATTTTTCGGTCTTCCTGAATTCGTCCACTGATAACCGTCCCAACTCTTCAAGTTTCAACTTTTTCATTCCGCAAAATTCGTAAATTAATTCAGAACATTAAATTTTCAAAATATTCGGATATTTTTACTTACTTTTGAGAATTACAGACAGAATCATGGAAGCAAAACGCACCAAAACCATCCCAATAGGAAAAGAGCTTTTTATCAAAAACATTATGGATTTTGAGACCAACACTCAAGAATGGGTCTATTTGGGCGACAAACCTTGTATCATCGATTTCTATGCAAGTTGGTGTGGTCCTTGCGCAATGATTGCCCCCATTTTGGATGAACTGGCAGAAGAATACGATGGGAGAATCGACATTTACAAAATCAATACTGAAACAGAACGAGAACTGGCGGCCGCCTTTGGCGTCAGAAGCATTCCAACACTCATCTTCTGTCCAATGGACGACAACCCACACCAGTACAACGGCGCATTGCCAAAAGACGAATTCGTTAGAATCATCGATGAATTGTTGTTGAAGTCCTGAGAGATTAATTTTCTATATTTGTTTGTCAATCCGTGGGTTTTATATTTCGGAATTCTGCGTTTGCATTGATTCAAAACGATGTAGAAATGATTTTAGACAATCTTTATTTTGAATTAACTTAGCCATCTTAAAATTCAACCAAAATTGGCAAAAAAAGAAACACCTTTGATGAAGCAATACAACAGTATTAAATCCAAATATCCGGATGCATTACTGCTGTTTCGGGTAGGTGATTTCTATGAAACTTTTGGGGATGATGCCATTCGTTGTTCAAAGATTCTGGACATCACCCTGACCAAAAGGGCCAACGGAGCAGCCGCACACATTGAACTGGCTGGTTTTCCACATCACGCATTGGATACCTATCTGCCCAAACTGGTCAGAGCCGGATTGCGTGTGGCCATTTGTGATCAGTTGGAGGACCCCAAACAAGCCAAAACCATTGTGAAAAGAGGCGTCACTGAATTGGTCACTCCCGGCGTTTCACTTAACGATCAGGTACTCAGTGCCAAAACCAATAACTTTCTGATGTCGGTCCATCAGGAAGATGAAAAATTCGGCATGGCACTGCTCGATATTTCGACCGGGGAATTCTTGATAGCCGAAGGAAATAAAACCTATTTTCAAAAAGTCATCCAAAGCTTCAGACCCAGTGAATTGATTCATCAAAAAAGAAAGAAAGTTGACATACCAGAACTCAAAAACACTTTCCAAATTGAAGACTGGGCATTTCAATATGATTATGCAGTCGAAAAACTCAGCCGGCATTTCAAAGTCAAATCTCTCAAAGGATTCGGTATTGAAAAACTCAGGCTGGGCACCATCGCTGCAGGCGCAATTTTTTCGTACTTGGACGAAACCCATCATTTTCAAATCGACCATATCACCGGGATTCAGCGGTTGGACGAGAATAGTTTTGTGTGGATGGACTCGTTTACCATCCGAAATTTGGAGCTGATTCACTCCCCTCATCCAGATGCAGTCACACTGATTGATGTACTGGACAGTAGCTGTTCTGCAATGGGTGGCCGACTTCTCAAACGATGGATGGTAATGATTCCGAAGGATATCAACCAAATCAATGCAAGATTGGATCATGTTGAATATTTTCTGAAAAATGATGAACTTAGGATTTTTGTGCGTGAACAACTCTCCGGTATCAGTGACTTGGAAAGAATGACTGCCAAAATTACCACCTCCAAAATAACACCAAGGCAATTGCTCTCACTGGCACAAAGCCTGGAAACAGTCAGCAACATCAAAAAAAATCTCAGCCGAATACCTGGCATCGATACTCTTGAACAGAAACTCAATGACTGGACATTCGTATTTGAATATTTGAAAAAAACACTTTCCAATGACCCACCTCATCAGTTGCAAAAAGGGAATGTGATTGCCACAGGTATTTCAGAAGAACTTGACCAACTGCGAAACTTAAAAACCAGAGGAAAAGACTATCTGGAAGAATTGAGAAACAGAGAAAGTGTGAGAACCGGTATTCCCAACTTGAAAGTATCATACAATAATATTTTCGGTTACTATATAGAAGTTAGGAATACACACAAAGACAAGGTTCCAGATGATTGGATCAGAAAACAAACACTTGTCAACGCAGAACGATACATCACTGAAGAACTCAAGGAATACGAAAATCAGATTCTGGGCGCTGAAGAAAAAATCCTTGCACTCGAAACCCAACTATTCGGTGAATTATTGAATGAACTGTCAGTGCATCTGAGTGAAATTCAAAAATCTGCCTTCGTCATTGCGCAGTTGGATGTGTTTTCTTCGTTTGCTGAAACTGCGCTCAATAACAATTTCGTACGCCCCAAAATCACTGAAGAACTCAATCTGCTGATTGAAGACGGAAGACATCCGGTCATCGAAAAACAGCTGCCACCGGGTGAAAATTATATTGCAAACAGTGTATCACTCTTGCCCAATGAACAACAAATCATCATGATTACTGGGCCGAACATGTCTGGTAAATCAGCTTTGCTCAGGCAAACCGCCTTGATTGTATTGATGGCACAAATGGGATGTTTTGTACCCGCAAAAAGTGCCGAAATCGGGATTGTTGACAAAATCTTTACCCGCGTAGGAGCTTCAGACAATATATCGTCGGGCGAATCCACCTTTATGGTCGAAATGAATGAAACCGCCAGCATACTGAATAATCTGTCCGA
>JAQVKJ010000120.1 GCA_028694715.1 Weeksellaceae bacterium
GATTATGCAACTGTATTTCTTGCCGCATATTATGAAGACGCTGATACCGAAAACCTTAAAAAGGCAAAAAACTATCTCGAACAATCATTGAAAGCGGACAGTAAAAACTCAGATACAATGTATAAACTCTCGATTGTCAGCATGAACTTGGGAGATTGTAAAAACGCAAGGAATTATTTAAAATCAGCCAAAAAGCAAAACAATCCCAATATTACTGAAGCTTTCGAAGCTGAGCTGAGCCAAAAATGCGATTGAAAAATGCGCACAGTCCTCGTTCATGCTAAAAATAATTATGTAATTTTGGATGGCATAAAAATTTAATAAATGGAACTACCCTGGGCAGAACCCTATAAAATCAAAATGACGGAAGAAATCCGTCTGTCAAGCCGCGAAGAACGCAATAAATGGATAGAAGAAGCAGATTATAATCTGTTTAATCTCGACAGCGACAAAGTTTTCATCGACCTGCTGACCGACAGCGGAACCGGAGCCATGTCCGACAAACAATGGGCTGAAATGATGATTGGAGACGAAAGTTATGCCGGCTCCCGTTCGTTCAGAAAACTCAAGACCGTGGTGGAAAATGTATTGGGTTTCCCTTATACACTGCCCACCCACCAAGGTCGGGCAGCCGAAAATGTGCTGTTCACCGTTTTGGTAAAAGAGGGAATGCTCGTTCCGGGAAATTCGCATTTTGACACCACCAAAGGACACATCGAATTCCGAAAAGCACAGGCCATCGACTGTACGATTGACGAAGCCTTTGACATCAACGACATGCATCCGTTCAAAGGAAACATAGATTTGAACAAATTGGAGCAAGTCTATAAAAACCACCCCAAAGAACAGATTCCATTTTGCCTGATTACGATTACCTGCAATTCTTCGGGCGGACAACCGGTGTCCATTGCCAATATCAAAGCCGTCAAAGAATTGTCTGACCAATACGGAATTCCTGTGTATTTCGATGCAGCAAGATTTGCGGAAAATGCTTATTTCATCAAAGAAAGAGAAGAAGGATACAAAGACAAATCCATCAAGGAAATCGTAAAAGAAATGTTCTCTTACGGCGAAGGTTTCACCATGTCGGCCAAAAAAGACGGTTTGGTGAATATCGGTGGAATTCTGGCATTGCGAAACGAGGATTTGTACAGAAGTTGCGGAAATTTCGGCATCATTTACGAAGGTTATCTGACCTACGGCGGTTTGGCCGGTCGGGATTTGGGCGCGTTGGCGCAAGGTTTATTGGAATCCACCGAATACGATTATCTGAAAAGCAGAATCAACCAAGTGGAATATTTGGGTGAAAAACTGATTGCATTCGGAATTCCGGTTCAAAAACCCATTGGCGGACATGCGGTTTTCATCGATGCTTTGAATTTTCTGCCAAAAGTCCCGAGGGCCGAATATCCGGCGCAATCGTTGGGAATTGAATTGTACTTGGAAGCCGGCATCCGTGGGGTGGAAATCGGAACTTTGCTCGCAGACCGCGACCCCGAAACCCGTTTGGATCGTTTTCCGAAATTGGAGCTGCTCAGATTGGCGATTCCGAGAAGAACCTACACCTTTAAACACATGGATTACATCGCCGTGGCATTGAAAAACATTTATGAACGCCGCGATGAAATTACTTCGGGTTACCAAATCGTATGGGAAGCCGATATTCTTAGGCATTTTACGGTGAAGTTGCGAAGGGCTTGAGTATCGGATTGTCAGTAGTAGCTTAAATTTGAATGAAAGAATGTTGGGGGCTGAATGAATGTTGCCCAATGTAGTGGGGCGGAAGCGGGGAAGAATTTATATGATTAATTTTGCCTTCAGTGATACTTGCAAGACATGGTGACACAGCTTGTACTTTGAGTGAATATGTGGTCAATAATTCATCCAACATTTAAAATAATTCATTCTAATTGCTACATTTGTATCAAATGATGATAGCCGAATACATAAGCAAAGATTTTGCGCCGCTTAAACCTTCCGAAACGGTGGCCCGTGCAATGGAGCTGGTCGATAAATTTAATTTGACCCACATAGTTGTACTCAAGGGCTCCGAATCTGAGGGAAATCTTTCGAAAGAAACCTTGGAAGAATACGAGCCGGATACCCTTCTTTCTGACTTAAAAGAATTTTATGAAGTTTTTTTTGTAGAAGAAAAAGCTTCATTGCTTGACGCCATTCAGATTTTTGACCAACACACTGCCAATGTGCTTGTGGTGTTGAATGCGCAGCAGCAGTTTGTGGGTTTGCTGATGTTGGACGATGTGATTTCGGGCTTGTCGGCCATGCCACTGATCAACGAGCCGGGTTCTGTTATGATAGTTGAGATTCCTCAGAACAAGCTTTCATTCAGTGAGATTTCCAAAATCGTGGAGAGCAACAATGCCAAAATCACCGGAATGTTTGTCGTAGCCTATCTCGAAGACAGTGTGCGTGTAGCGGTCAAACTCGCTTCCGGCAATCTCACTTCGGTAGGAGAAACCTTTGACCGTTTTGATTACAAAGTGGTCTATAAATTCTTCAGAGATGAGAAAGAAGAGCTGATGAAAGAACGCTTTGAACAACTGATGAAATACTTGGATTTATAGATGAAAATAGCAATTTACGGATTAAGGGCTTCGTTGGAGCAAAAATCACTTTTTGAAGAGTTTTTTAACAGAATAGACTTGAAAAACATCGAAGTATTCATCTATACCCGATTTGGCGAAGAGCTGAAAAGCGTATTCGCTCTTCCTGTCGAGAAATACAAAACCTTCGATACCAACATAGAACTGCCTGATTCACTCGACTTTTTTTTCACTTTTGGCGGCGACGGCACCATCCTAAGTGCTGCAACAGTGATTCAGGACAGGGGATACAAAGTGATTGGAGTAAACACCGGTCGATTGGGATTTCTGGCGACCATCAATTCAGAATCACTCTTTGAAGCCTTGGATGAAATCCTGAACGGTGAATATATCATCAGCAGCCGCTCGTTGATTGCGGTGCATTCTGATGAGGTGGAAATCGATTTTCCGTTTGCACTGAATGAAATCACAGTGACCCGCCGAGAGACGACCAGCATGATCACCGTCGAAGCCTGGATCAACGGAGAATACTTGAACAATTACTGGGGAGACGGTTTGATAGTTTCCACCCCCACCGGCTCGACCGGTTATTCATTGAGTTGTGGCGGGCCCATTGTCCATCCGGGCAATCAGGTGTTCATTGTGACCGCCATTGCTCCCCATAATCTGAATATAAGGCCTTACATCATTTCGGATGACAATGAATTAGATTTGAAAATTGATACCCGCGAAGACAGCTACTTTCTGTCGCTGGATTCAAGGAACATCGCACTGCCGTCCCATGTGAAATTACACCTAAAAAAAGCTGATTTTAAAATAAATATTGTGGTCCCTACTTATATGACATACCTCATCACTCTCAGAGACAAGATGTTCTGGGGTTCAGACAAAAGAAACAGATAATAAAACTTTTTTCTTAATTTTTGTTAAAGCATATAGCAGGCTACTATATTTGTTTATATTTGTCGCTTAATAGAAAGTATATGCAACATTTTTCTTAATTTTCCGTTGATTTTCTTGCATATCTATTCTAAAAAAAAATATGAAGAATATACTTTTTTTAACCTTGGGGCTTTTTTTTACACTGTCTTTTGGACAAAGACATGAAATAGGGGTTTTTGTTGGAGGTGCAAATGTAATCGGAGACATCGGAAAGTCGAATTACATTAATCCTGCGCCGGTCCCCTATTTCACAGCTGAGAGAATAGGGAGGGTTGCATATGCATTTGGCGGAATCTACAGATTCAATGTGAATCCCTATATGGGTTTCAGATTCAATGCCTTGTTCAGCAGGGTCATTGGTGCCGACTACTCCGCCCCAGAGCAATACAAAAGAAGAAGAGATTATACATACAAAAACAATATCTGGGAAGCCTCCATTGTATTCGAATACAACTTCCTGAACATCAACGATTATGATGGCAGCAATCATTCGCCTTTCATCTTTGCGGGCTTCGGTGCTTTTATGTACGACAAACTGCTTTATGATGTGAACCATAGTTTTGGCAGGGACGAATTCGGAGTGATTATAAATCCGCCGTTCATCCATACGGAAATTGAAAGCAGCTCAGAAAAGCAGACCATGTTCACCATGCCCTTTGGCGCTGGGTACAAATACAAATACAGGAATTTTGTGATTGCAGCCGAAGTAGGTTTCAGATACACCAAAACCGACAATCTGGATTTTAGTTTTTCAGATGAATCCGATTTTACCTTTACCGTTGAACCCGGACTAAACCCCGATGAGGTGAATATGCTGAACAGCAACATCATCAAATCACGGCAGGTAGGCAATACATCCAACTACGATTGGTATGTTTTCACAGGTCTGACGCTTACATATACTTTTGGAAGGCCCCCTTGTTACTGTAATTAAATTTACATGATTCAATCACTTACAACCAAACTCGCTAAGTCAAACTTACCCCGACATGTGGCCATCATCATGGACGGAAACGGTCGTTGGGCTCGTAAGCAAGGCTTGGACAGGACTTTTGGACACAAAAATGCGATTGAATCCGTCCGTGCTGCCATAGAAGTTTGTGGCGACTTGGACATTCCCTACCTGAGCCTTTTTGCTTTTTCCACAGAAAACTGGAAGCGCCCGAAATCAGAAATCAATTTTCTGATGAGACTGCTTTCGTCCACCATCAAATCAGAAATTGCAGAACTCCATCAGAAAGGAATACGATTGCTGGTCATCGGTGATTTGGAAAAACTGCCTGCAAGCGTTTTGAAACCACTGAAGAATGCGATAGACCTTACCCAGGACAACAAAAAAGCCACGCTGATCATTGCGCTGAATTACGGCGCACAAGACGAAATTGTTCAGGCGGTCAGAAAAATTGCTACCGATGTCCAAGATGGGAAATTGGCCGTTTCGGACATAGGACATGAAATATTTGAACAAAATCTATATACCCAAGATATCCCCAGCGTAGATCTGCTGATCAGAACAAGCGGTGAACACAGAATCAGCAATTTTCTGCTTTGGCAGATTGCGTATGCTGAACTCTATTTCACCAAAACGCTCTGGCCGGATTTCAGAAAAGAGGATTTCTTAAAAGCACTCCGTGATTATGCATCAAGAGAAAGAAGATATGGAA
>JAQVKJ010000121.1 GCA_028694715.1 Weeksellaceae bacterium
TCCCGGATTACTTCTGATAATGGTTTTAAGCGTGGTCTGATCCACAAAGCAATAAGGGAAAGCCGAATGCTCTATGTCAGCACTGCTCAGTCCTATGACTTTTAGGTTCTTAGCTGTCAAGTCTTCATGTATTTGGTTGAGCCGTTCTACATCAGAAGATGATATTTTGTCTGCAAAAGGAACAACAAAGAAGACGATTTTTTCTTCTGCAAGATATTCTTCCGTCCTGTCACCTTCCTCACAATCGAGCATAAAATCGTGGATAGGGGGTTCGTATCCGTTTGCGGTTTTTTTGCTTTCGGTCAGGTCTCCGAGCAATTCCCATGGCGTTCCTTCTTCATACCATTTGGCGTCGTTCAGGTATTCATCATCCGTGATTTTCACTGTTTCGCCGGTATTTTTATTTTTCATAGTGTAATAAACCGTGTATTGTGGACCTTTCAACCCGAGTTCGTCTGCGGTTTTCATTCCATCTGTAATATTTTTTCCGATGGCATAAGCTCGAAAATCAATCAGTGGAAGTTTTTGAATTCCGGTGTAAGCAAAGTAAGAACAAAGCAGCAACGCAATGACAGTAATACTGTAATTGATTTTATTGTTTTTGAAAATCGGTAGTATGTATTTTTGTCCAATGAACAACACAATAATCAAAACGAGCAGAAAAATATCTTTCCAGAAAGACTGCCATGGCGTAAGTTTCATGGCGTCTCCAAAGCAACCGCAATCGGTGACTTTGTTGAAATAAGCCGAATAAAAAGTGAGGAAAGTAAAAAATACAATCAAAAGTAAGAGTGCCCAAACCGTGAATCTCCGAAAAATTCCCAATAACAGAAGTATGCCAAGGATGATTTCGAACACGCTGAAAAAAGTGGCTTGAGGCAGCGCCAAATCATGTAAAAAACCGATGTTGAACACATCGGCAGCGAAGTATTCTTCCAGTTTGTAGCCAAAACCAATCGGGTCAACTGCTTTTACAAAACCTGAAATGATGAAAATAATTCCAACTATCAATCGACTGATGTTTACCAAATATTTCATTACTCTATTTTTATCGATAATTTTTTAAAATAATCCTCAAACTTAAGCAAAACTTTTTTATCGATTCTGTTCGTATTCAATGTAATCTTACGCTTAGAGGTTTGTAACTGAAGTTCGCCAAAATTTTGATTGATACATTGAATGAAAAATCAATTGGTTTTGGGAATATCTAATCTGTAATTTACTCGTCATTTTCATCCAATAAAATTAGACCAAAAACCGAATAATTAATCATGTCCAAATAGTTGGCTTCCAGGCCTTCAGAAACCAGTAGTTCACCTTTGTTGTCTTCTATTTGTTTGATTCTCAAAAGTTTTTGTAAAATTAAATCGGTGATGGAACTCACACGCATCTCGCGCCAAGCTTCTCCGTAATCGTGGTTTTTTTTGAGCATCAACTCTTTGGCTTCTTCCACTTTTTGGGAGTACAATTCCAGTGCTTTTTCATTGTTGATGTCCACACATAGACTTTCCTCCAATTCCAACTGAATCAAAGCAATGACGGAGTAATTCAAAATCCCGATGAATTCGCTTTCTTGGCCCTCCTCGATTTTTTGTTCTGAATTTAATTGCAAACTCCTGATTCTTGCAGCTTTGATGTATATTTGGTCGGTCAGAGAACTGAGTCTCAAAATCCGCCAAGCCGGACCATAATCCTCCAGCTTTTTGGCAAACAAAGATTTGCATTTATCAATTACTTCCCCAAACTGTTTTGATGTTTTTTCCATACCTTCGTTTCGTGTTCAAAAGTACACAAATTTATAACATTGACAGTTATCTAATAATTTTGTAAATGCAGATCAACATCAAAGGAAATTTATTCGATTTGTCAACGCCGGCAGTCATGGGAATCCTGAACACCACACCCGATTCCTTTTATGCAAATAGTAGGGTACAGCATTTGGATCATGCTTTGCAGAAAGCCGATGAAATGCTCAATCAGGGCGCAGATTTTATTGATATAGGTGGAATGTCCACACGCCCGGGATCCGAAATCCCTTCAGAAAGCGAAGAACTCAAAAGACTCATACCGGTCATTGAATCTCTGGCCAAACACTTTCCAGATATTGTGATTTCTGTGGATACTTGGCGTTCAAAAGTCGCAAAAGAAGCTGTACAAGCCGGCGCATCGATGATTAATGATATTTCTGCAGGCCGAATGGATGAAAACCTCTTTTCCGTTGTGGCCGAACTCAATGTACCCTATGTCTTGATGCACATGCTTGGAAATCCACAAACCATGCAACAGAATCCGGTTTATGAATATGTGGTGATAGAAGTCAATCGGTTCTTGGCCGATAAAGTCGTTGAACTGAGGAAATTAGGAGTAAATGACATCATTTTGGACCCGGGTTTTGGCTTTGGAAAAACATTGGAACACAATTATGACTTGTTGAATCAACTCGATTTGATTGGCTATGGAGAATTTCCATTGTTGGTGGGCGTTTCCAGAAAATCAATGATAAAAAAGTTGCTGAATGTTGACGAAGAAAATGCGCTAAACGGTACCACTGCGGTGAACATGATTGCGCTACAGAAGGGCGCTAAGATTCTTCGCGTACATGATGTGAAAGAAGCAAAACAAACCGTTGAAATATGGAAAATGCTCAACCGAAGTGTTTATTAATTTTAACTTTATAAATTTATCTTCCAATTAACCATAATTTTTTTGGTACAAAATTTAAAACCCTCTAATTATGTCAGAATTTGATTTAAATGATTTCATCTCCATTTCCAAAAGCAGCGAAATCATCGATTTGCTTGTTTCAAAAGGAATTATAAAAGAAAAAGCGTTTCTCAAACAGTTGGATTACGAAAGAGAACTCGACAAACTTCAGTACGAATTGCTGAAGATGCAATCTCAGATTGTAGAAAATAATGCCCGTGTACTGGTGATTTATGAAGGGAGAGATGCCGCCGGAAAAGGCGGTACCATCAAAAGGACAATTGCCAGTCTGAATCCCAAAAAATACCGGGTGGTCTCACTGCCCAAACCTACCGAAGAAGAAACCAAACAATGGTATTTTCAGCGATATATCCAACACCTGCCCAAAAAGGGAGAAATTGTTTTCTTTGACCGAAGTTGGTACAATCGCGCAGTGGTAGAACCGGTTTTTGGTTTTTGTACAGACGAACAATACAATTCGTTTATGGAGCAAGTCAATGTGTTGGAACACATGCTTATACATGATGGGATTGTACTCATTAAATTCTATCTGAACATCTCCAAAGACGAGCAAGAAGAAAGATTGGATAAACGAAGAAATGACAAAATGAAGCGATACAAAATCGGAGGACTGGATGAGTTTGCCATTGAGAAATGGGACGAATACAGCTTCTACATAGATAAAATGCTGGAAGGCACTGCCACAGAAAAATCTCCTTGGGCTGTGATTGATACTGACAGCAAAAAGAAGGCGAGGCTGGAAAGCATAAAATACCTTTTGAAACAAATGAATTTCAGCAGCTTAAAAACCTCTCTGAACAACGACGAAAGCATTCTGAAAATTAGAAAATAAATTCAATCCGAATAATTTGACTGTTTGAATTTCTTTATTACTTTTGGAAAATGTGAAGTAACTGATTTTTGTCATAATTTTCTGTTGACAGAAACGAAACCAAATATTTGAACAGTACTGCTCTTGAATTTATAAAGAATCGGTTTCAATGTGAAATAAATTATTAAATAAAAATTAAAAACCAATCGGTATGGCAAAAAAAATCGGAATTTTATTTGGAATGGAAGATACTTTTCCATGGGCATTCATCGACAAAGTAAACGAATTGGGCAAAGGTGAATTTGTAGCAGAAGCGGTTAAAATTGATAAATTAGAACAAGGAGCTGACTACGGATACGCAGTTATCATCGACCGGATTTCACAGGATGTACCTTTCTATAGGGCATATCTGAAAAACGCAGCACTCTCAGGAACTTATGTCATTAACAATCCCTTTTGGTGGAGCGCCGATGAAAAATTCTTCAACAATTGTCTGATGACCAAAATCGGAATTCCAGTCCCAAAAACGGTTCTGCTTCCATCGAGCGAGAGACCCGATGACACCACAGAATCTTCTTTCAGAAATCTGGCTTTTCCGCTGGACTGGGATTATATTTTTGATTATATCGGTTTTCCGGCATACATGAAACCGCATGACGGCGGAGGCTGGAAAAGCGTTTTCAGGGTGGACAGCCCCGAAGACATGTGGACAAAACTAAAAGAAACCGAGCAGTTGGTCATGATGTTACAGGAAGAAATCGTTTTTGACGATTATTACAGGGTCTATTGTCTTGGAAAAAAATATGTGCATATCATGCCTTATGCGCCAGCCAATCCCCACCATCTGAGATATGCTACTACTCCAAAAACAGAAGGGAAAGAACTCAAAACGCTGATGAAAACCATTAAGGAATACACCATCAAAATCAATGAGGTGCTGGGATATGATTTCAATACTGTGGAATTTGCAATCAGAGACGGTGTGCCTTATGCGATTGATTTCTGTAATCCTGCTCCGGATGCCGATAAGAATTCAGTGGGTGAACAGAATTTTGAATGGATTGTTGAGCATTCAGCTAAATTTGCTATTCAGAAAGCCAGAGCACACAAACCAGGAAAAACAAATATCTCTTGGGGAAATTTTGTGAGTGAAAAATAGTAACTAATACGACTAAACGATATGGCGGAAGGACATATTTTTACACTGGGCGTTGAAGAAGAGTTTCAAATCATCGATGCAAAAACCAGAGATTTGGTATCACATGTTTCTAAAATTATTGAAGGCGGAAAAGCAACGCTGAACGAAAGCTTGAAGCATGAAATGCATGAATCTGTTGTTGAAATGGAAACAGGTATCTGCAACAATATCAACGAAGTAAGAGAAGAGTTAACGAGCCTTAGAAAACGACTGGTTAAAGTAGCCCGAGAAAATGGACTCAGGGTAGCAGGTGGAGGAACACATCCTTTTTCGGATTGGCAAAAAAACAACATTACCCCCAAAGTAAGATATGACAAAATCGTAAGCGATATGGGAGATGTTGCACGAGGCAACCTGATTTTTGGACTGCATGTGCATGTTGGAATTCCAGACAGAGAAGAAGGCATTAGAATACAGAATGTCATGCGTTA
>JAQVKJ010000122.1 GCA_028694715.1 Weeksellaceae bacterium
GGATAAACGGTGATACCGTTGCTGTCGCTCACTTCTTCCAGACCCATCAATCCGCAGTCTACGGTGGCTTCCCATCCGTAAGCTACTCCTGTACCGTCAGAAACGAATTTGATGGTGATGGCTCCCGAACTGTGGGTGGATTGGAACTCAGGACCGGGATTATTGTTGCCGGTGATTGTTCCGCCGGGGAACAAATCAGAACTGGTGCTGTCTCCGTCATAAACATACATAAAGTCTGAGTTGGTCTGCAAACCGATTCTTGCAAAACTCAATTTCACTTTTTCGCCTGCAGAACCAGGGTGGAAAGTTTTCACAAATTCTTGGTTTGGACCATAGTTGCCATTGGGACCGCCTGTATCTGTAAACTGGGTGCCGTCGCAGAAGTTACCGCTGAGAACAATGGTCTTTTTGCCGGCGCCTTTTGAGCCGTCTTCACAGACATTCACCACATATACTTCATAGTATTTGTTGTCGTCCAGTCCGGTGATATTGAAACTGTTTGATGAAGTGCTTGTCCATCCGCTGTTACCGGGATCTGTACCGAATTCCACAGCTTTGTATTCCCACAAGCTGGAATTGTTGTCCGTTACATTGATGGTTACATCATTGGCGTTCAGATAAGTTACTTCAAGTTTTTGAATGGCGTATGTACAAACTTCGGGAGGTGTGGTACAATCGGTACCCAGACAAGCCGCAGCCTCCACTGTATTTCTAATCAGCTGGGCGGGCTGAGGACCGAATCCGTTGTTGAAGTTAATGCCCACTCCACCAATCAAATGACAGTAACTCATGATGGTTCCACCATTCTCAGGAAGTGGTGCATTACAACCCTCGCCGTATCCTGCCGCAGGACCACAACCGTCAATCGCTGTGTTATTTCCGTTCCATGCACACGCATGTGTATGTGGTGAACCCAACGAGTGTCCCATTTCGTGGGTCATTGCCATAATGGTCCATGAATAGGTAGGAACATTGGCATAAGCAATGTTAATGCCTGAGTATGCATAATTGTAATTTGTACAAAGTGAATTCAGGTAGGCAACACTGGTGGTGCTCGGTATATTAACCAAATGTGCAAGGTCAGCGTCGAATTCGGTACCCGAGGTTCTGAAACTATCAAGATTCTGACCGTAGCTTCCGGTATAAGGATCTTGATAAGTCCAAATTCTTACTTGATTCAATGCTACATCGATATCGTCGTTGCCATAGAGGGTGCCGATGTTGTTTTGAACACCGGTGATCCAGTTCAGCGCAGAGGCCACAGAACCAAATGAATTAAATACCTTATAAGTAAGTTCATAATAAATTCTCACACATCTGGTGGTTTCTGGTCCCATCTCCACACTGGGGTCATGGCTGATCTGATCCATGATTTGATGATTGTATTCCAACTCATCCACCGCACAACTAAAAGGATTTTCGCCCAATAGATTCACATCCGAATAAGTGATGAAATCCTGTTGGTCAACCGATTTTCCGAGTACGATGTTTCCGTCTGCGTGTGTAGAAATCACACCGATGACATTGTCTTCAAAAAAGCTGATGGCTACCAGCGATGTATAATCGCCTTGCACGATGCCTCTATAATATTGACCGGGTGTATAATCCAATGGATTGCCACTCTCGTCAGTCGCGAAGAAAGTATCAGTCATCGGGTTGTGTTTGTACAATTGTACGGGCAATTCCTTGCTTTGATAAGGGATGCTCACCGAAATCAGCTCAGGCGCATCGGTCATGATGCCATCCAATGCCGAAGCATTCATTTTCAAGACCGTTACATCGGTAGCAGATTCCTCGTATTTGCTGCTTTTGTTGTCGTTACTTTTGGTAAACAATTCGTAGTGATTGAATTGTCTCTTGGCCGTCATTAATTCTTGTACTTTTTGTGATACCGAGCCGATTTGTCCGAACGCCAATGCCGAACATATTAGCAGTATCAAAAAATTAAGTTTCCTCATTTCTTTTGTGTTAATTATTAATTTACTAATCGCCAAAGATAATTAAATAATATCAATAATTTTGTAGGCAATGTTAAAACTTGATTATTTGATTATCGGGCAGGGTGTAGCTGGCAGTTGTCTGGCACTCAAACTCATTCGTCAAAAAAAAAGCTTCTTGCTCATCGATGAAGACAAGCACAAGGCCTCCAAAGTTGCCGTTGGAATCTTCAATCCGGTGGTGCTGAAACGATTCGCCCCGATCTGGGATGCAGAAGCCCAACTCAATTGGCTGTACCGATATTTTGGCGATTTTGAAAAGCTACTCGGCCAATCTTTTATCAGCGAACTGCCCGTCTATAGGATTTTTAAACAAGCCGAAGAAATCCCGGTATGGAAGAGAAAATCAAAAAACGAAGCACTCGCAACCTTCATTCAAGCCCAAATCATTCATACGAAACATCCCGGAATTTCTACCCCCTTCGGTTATGCCAAAGTCAAAAAGAGTGGTAGAATTCGGCTAAAGGAATGTTTGCAGTTTTTTAAACAATTCCTGATCGAACAAAACCTATACTTGCAACAAAGATTTGATTACGATTTGCTCAAAATGAAGAACCAACGAATGGTTTACAAAGATATTACGGCCGAAAGAATTGTTTTCTGCGAAGGCTTCGGGCTGAAATCAAATCCTTTGTTTAATTACTTACCGCTGATTGGTGTCAAAGGAGAAGTGCTGAAAATAAAAACTGACGGCCCGGTATTCCCCGCCGTTTGGAAGGCATTTAACTTTCTGCTCCCTGACGATGAAGAACATTGCTATACCGCTTCCACTTATGACCGAGACGATTTGACACCTGAGCCTACCGAGAATGGGAAACGACAAATACTGAAGCACCTAAAAGAAATTTATACCGGAGATTTTGAAGTCATCGAACATACCGCCGGCATCCGGCCAACGGTCATCGACAGAAGGCCTTTGATTGGAGAACACCCCGAATGGAAAAATGTTTTCTTACTCAACGGAATGGGTACCCGAGGGACACTGCTCGCACCCAGAATGACCGAATTTCTGTACGATTTTATGGAACATCAAAAACCCATACCCGCAGAAGCCGACCTTCGTCGTTTTGATAAACTGTATTACAAAAATTAGCAGGATTGACTTGCTAAAACCCAAAAAACTTTTTTCGTCTCGGAGGTCCGTCATCTTTGTAGAATTCAAGCAGATAAAGCATGGCACAGCCTGCTACAAACGACCAAACATGGTCAAAATCAAATTCACTGCCCAACAATACTTCAAACAAATCCCAATCGGCAGCCCAACCCGAAGTCTTGGTAATTTCAAGTGCCAATGCCAGTATTCCCGAAAGGAAAATGCTGAGTTTTTTATTGGCTGGCACAAACGACTGTATCAGACAATAAATCAATGCGACGAGCATCACATTGGCTGCACTTCGATTGAAGGCAGGATCCCGCACCAGAAAATATAACAGCAACAAGGCCAACAGCAAAGCTGCCGAACAAAGTCCGTATTTTTTGTTGAAATTCATTTTCATTCCTTAAAAGTAAGCATTTTGTAGAAATGCTTACTGAGAAATTTATCGTAAATTCGAAAACCGATGATACAATGTTTTATTTTTGATTTGGACGGAGTGCTGGTCAATACTTCGATTTACCATTTCCGGGCTTGGCAGAAAATTGCGCTACAATTAAACATTCCTTTTACGGAAGCCGACAATGAACGGCTCAAAGGTCTCAGCAGGGAAGACTCACTCCAGACTTTGCTCCAGGTCGGTGGAATGAGCATTGGCCAGGAGGAAGCCGAAGCGCTGTTGAATCAAAAAAACCGCATCTATCTTGATTTGATTGCTCAGATAGATGAAAGTGCGGTACTGCCTGGCGTAAGAATTGTCCTCAGCCGGTTGAAGCAATCGGCTTGCCCCTTGGTGTTGGCCTCATCGAGTAAAAATGCAAAATTTGTGATACAGAAAACCGGGCTTGAAGATTTTTTTAACGAAGTGGTGGACGGCCATCAAATTTCTAAACCCAAACCCAATCCGGAAATCTTTCTGACGGCAGCCTTTTTGGCCGGCGTCCAAGCCAAAAATTGTCTGGTGTTTGAAGACGCTGCGGCAGGGGTGAAAGCCGCAAAGTCCGCAGGCATGCGCTGCATTGGTATAGGTGAAAAAGAGCCGCTGAAAGAGGCCGATTTTGTTTTCTCCGACTTCACTCGGTTCAGCCCTGAAATTCTTTTTGAATTGTATCGTTCGGTATGAAAATTGACTGTACAGCTACCAAATTAAACACAAAATCATGTACAAAAGCTTATTGTTGACCGCATTCGCAGTCTTGTTTATGACAAATTGCAATTCAACCAAAGAAGAAAGTTTGACCCGCCCGGAAGCGGACACTACAGTAGATGAAACTGCCCCGGACATGCACAACGCACAGAATTCACTCGATTATACAGGTGTTTATAAAGGAATACTTCCATGCGCCGATTGCGAAGGAATTGATACAGAAATCACACTCAATCCAGATGAAACTTATGAGACAAAGTACATCTATTTGGGCAAGGACAACAAGGTTTTCGAAGATATAGGAAGCTATGAATGGCTCGAAGACGGAACCCGCATCATTTTGGAAAATGTGGATTCAGGCACAGAATATTATTTTGTGGCAGAAAACCAACTCATTAAACTCGATATGCAAGGCAACAAAATTACCGGACCTAATGAGAAAAATTATGTTTTGACGAAGCAATAAGAACAGACTTTGGCACGCCCTTTGCAATAGGGTAAGAGGAATTTAGTAAAATAAATTGTCCTCATGTGTTAATTAAGATAGGAAAGCCCGTATTTGCGGGCTTTTTTATTTTTCATTTCCTAAGAACCGTTCACAGTTTTCCACAGTTTTATTTTTGATTTCAAAAACTACTTTTCGGTTCTTCCAGCTTTTTTTCGATTCTTTTTATTTTTATTAACTTTATCCTTTTCAAGTCTTTAACAGAAAACATGGGCTACCGTCAGAAATCTATAAAGAACTGGGCTGAGGACGACCGTCCCAGAGAAAAGATGCTCAGCAAAGGACAGCAAAGCTTGTCGGATTCCGAACTTCTTGCGATTCTACTCAGGAGCGGAGACCGACAGAACTCTGCATTGGACCTTGCCAAACAAATATTGGCTTCGGTGGACAACAATTGGAATGACCTCTCGCGACTATCGG
>JAQVKJ010000123.1 GCA_028694715.1 Weeksellaceae bacterium
CAATGTTTTTAAGATTGTGTTCTCTTGCTCCGTAAACCTCTATAAAATCGCCCATTCCAACACTAAGAATTAATCTGCAAATATACTGATTTTAGCCCGAATAACTGAGTGGCTCTTGTTAGATAATTCTTGTTTTCTGTCAGCCCCGGTTCTGTTACTTGCTCAATTGGAGATGCTGCTGTCCAAGCTAGCATAGGATGGTATCTTGCTATTGTCAAATTGTATAGAAAAAATGAATAGGTTATCTGATTATTCTTTGATGGGAATATAGATTTTGATCAACAGTTCGTCAGAATCTTTCACTCTGACGGGTTGGTTGAGGTATTCTTCCCAATAGGAGTTTTGGAGTGACAGTTGATTTTCTTTTGCGTAGCTGTTCATTTTGCTGATGGTTTGTTGAATCGATGAATAATTCCCTTTGTGGATACTTACGACTGCTTTGACTGCCGGCAGGGGCAGGAGCTCCATTCCTTCGCCGAGTTGAACAGATTCAATAATGGGATAACCTGAGTGGAATTTGGCATTCTCTGTTGCAGTATTGATAAAATCAAAATAGGTAATCGGTTGCCCGATTTGTTCCTGTGGCAATTTCAGATAATCGGTCAGATAACTATAAATTAACCCCAAGCTTTCTTCCACAGCGGTTTTTACTTCATCTTCATCCAAGGTAGTTTCGTTCACAACCGAAATGATTTTTTTACCTTCAAACAATTCTGTTTCTATCATTCCCGGCTGCAATGATTTTGCCTGTTCTTCGTTGAGTGCGGTGGTTTCGAGCAGTTTTTCGAGTCGGTCGAAACCTTTGTTCAGAGTTTCCCTCAGATTGTTTGAAGTGAAATATGTATAATATCGTGAAAAATAACCGATTTTTTTGGTTTCAATTTTCCAATTGATAATTGTATTGACGGAATCGGAGGGTAAAAATTCAACGAGCATTTCAGCCTCACTTCCCAAATCAAAGTTCTCCATATTGTACCTTATTTTTTTGTTTTTCAATGATTCGGTAATCGTCAGAATTCTATTTTTTCCTTTGGTTTGACTCTGATAACCAGCGCCTTTTCCTGCGTAGGGCGAGTAAAATTCCTGAGTAGCAAGTGAATCGGCTGCGGCCCAAGGTTCCCATTTTGAGAAATTGTTCATATTATTGAATTCCTCGAAGAGGATACCTGCGGGCAAATGAAATTCTCTTTCGGTGTTTACCTCAATTTTATTTGGTAGAAAAACAGGAACAATCAATAAGGCTGTGAAGGCCAAAATCAGAATTTGAGCAACTCGTCTCATGAATGAAGGGTTTATAAAGTTATACACAAAAATATAAATTATGAGTGTATTAAAACTGCATTTTAGATATATATTGTTAAATTTGATAGATAAACAAATATTATTAAAATGGATTTAACAGATTTATTACAAGGGGCTTTAGGTAATCAAATGGTTGAAGGAATTAAAGGGCAATTAGGGATTGACGAATCTCAGGCAAAATCCGCAGTTTCTGCGGCTATTCCGGTTTTGATGTCGGCCTTGAACAAGAATGTACAAGAGGGGGGCGGAGCAAGTCTGCTGAACGCACTGAACAAGCACGACGGGAGCATACTGGAGAATCTCGGCGGATTTTTAAGTAGCCCGGATTTGTCCGACGGTGCTGGTATTCTTTCGCATGTACTGGGCGGAAAACAAAGTCAAGTAGAAAATTCCATCGGTAAATCTTCCGGACTTTCTTCTGCGCAAATCGGCAAGATTTTGATGATTTTGGCACCGATTGTCATGGGTTACCTTGGCAACCAAAAAAAGAAATCAGGACTGGATGAAGGTGGTTTGGGCGATCTTTTGGGAAGTTTGACAAGTGATTCTGGTGGTTCAGTAGGTATGGATATACTGGAACAAGTACTTAGCTCGGGAAATAAAAGCAGTGGCGGAGGTCTGATGGGCAAAATTCTCGGCGGTCTTTTTGGTGGAAAGAAATAACCGAAACTGTGTAAGAAGGAATGCAAATCAAAAAGGGGGAGAATTTTAATTTATTCTTCCCCTTTCCATTTAACTCTTGAAAAGAACGATGTTCTTATTCAAGATTCCACTTTTAATAACTGATAATGTTTTTGAAAAATTTAAAATGTTTTGAACGGTTGTTTTTTTGGGTGATAACTTTTCACCCGTAAGTGAGTAATAGTGCTTCATTTACAATTGTTTTAAAGTTACAATATATCAACGCAACAGCCTGAGAGTTATTGTGCCTTTTGAACATTACTAAATGTTAAACAATTGTTAAAGTCAAGTTCTTTTCATCGATTAATTTTCTAAGATTAATCAGCGCATACCTCATCCTTCCCAATGCAGTGTTGATACTCACTTCAGTTTCTTCGGCAATTTCTTTGAAACTTAAATCTTTAAAAATTCTGAGTTCAAGTACTTGTCGCTGGTCATTGGGCAAAAATTCAATAATCATTCTCAAATCTTTTTCAATCTGATCTTTGATGATTTTCAATTCTGAACTGTCTTCGGGGTCGGCCAAAAAATCAAATATGCTGAAGTCTTCATCAACGAATGTTTCACCAATAACTGGCATTCTGGTTTTTGACCTGAAGTGATCAATGGCCAAGTTGTGCGCAATACGCATCACCCAAGGGAGGAATTTGCCTTCCTCACTGTATTTTCCTTCTTTTAATGTCAGAATTACTTTTACAAAAGTGTCCTGAAAGATATCTTCAGCAATGTCTCTGTCGAGTACTTTTGAAAAAATAAAGCCGTAAACTTTGTTTTTGTGTCGGTTAATTAATTCAGCCAATGCAGCCTCGTCACCCGACAGGTAAGAGTCCACCAATTGAGAATCTTCAATGAAATTCATAATTCTGTCTTCAAATGTTTAAGAGATAGAATGTAGAACTATAGGCAGATTTTTTTTGTTAATAAAGACAAATATATAAAAATTAATTACAGTATGACAAAATTCATGTTAAAAAAAGCCGTCAGACGACGGCTTTTAATTTTACAGTTTTGAGCAGTATTACAATTTTGCTGAATAAATCAACATATCAACCAGTTTATCAGAGTAGCCCATTTCGTTGTCGTACCATGCAATAAGTTTAACAAAATTTGGTGAAAGCATGATGCCTGCGTTTTTATCAAACACCGAAGTTCGGGTTTCACCAACAAAATCCTGAGAAACGACCATGTCATCGGTATATCCTAGGATTCCTTTCATTTCGCCTTCAGAGGCGGTCTGTATTGCTGCACATATTTCTTCATAAGTCGTCGATTTTTCGAGCCTAACGGTCAAATCAACTGCTGATACATCTGCAACAGGTATCCTAAATGCCATGCCGGTCAGTTTCCCGTTCAGTTCCGGAATGACTTTGCCCACCGCTTTTGCGGCTCCGGTACTGGTTGGAATAATGTTGTTCAGTGCAGAACGACCCATGCGCCAGTTTTTGGCAGAGGTACCGTCAACTGTTTTCTGTGAAGCAGTAGATGCGTGTATTGTAGTCATCAGTCCTTCCAGAATTCCGAAGTTTTGGTGAATGACTTTTGCTAGCGGAGCCAGACAGTTGGTTGTACAAGATGCAAATGAAAATATTTGGACATCGGGCGAGAGTGTTTTGTGATTCACGCCCATCACGAACATAGGGGTGTCGTCTTTGGAAGGGGCGGACATAATCACTTTTTTTGCCCCGGATTTTAAATGAGCCGAGGCGGTCTCTTTGGTCAGGAACTGTCCCGTGGATTCAATGATGTATTCTGCACCCGAATCAGCCCAATTGATGTTGTTGGGATCCCTTTCGGTGGTTATTGCAATTTTTTTTCCGTTCACAAACAGTTGGTTGTCCTCAACCCTGACTTCGCCTTTGAATTTGCCATGAACTGAATCATACTTGATTTTGTATGCCATTATCTCAGCACCGCTGCCGCTGTTTATCGCAACGATTTCAGCGTCTTCTTTTTCGAGCATCGCTCTGAAGGCAAGGCTTCCAATTCTTCCGAAGCCGTTGATTCCTATTTTGACTTTTGACATTTTAAATAATTTTAAGGTTTCTCAAATCACCAGTATTTTGGAGATTTTTAATAATTCAATATCTATTTCGTTGTGTTTTTTAACTGCTTCTTCAATGGGGGTTTGTACAATCCGATTGGATTTCAATCCCACCATTATGTTGGTTTTATGATCCAATATGGCTTCTACTGCTGCTACGCCCAATCGGCTGGCGAGAATCCTGTCCATACAGCTTGGATGACCGCCTCGTTGTATGTAACCCAAGACAGAAACCCTGATATCGTATTCAGGGAACTTTTCTTTGGTGGCATTGGCCAATTCATATACATTGCCGAGTTCTTCTCCTTCTGAAACTACAATAATGCTCGAGTTTTTACCCGCTTGTTCGGATCTTTTTAATGAATCGAATAAATCATCTAAACTGTCTTTTCTCTCTGGAATTAATATCTCTTGGGCGCCCGAGGCTATACCACTTCCAAGCGCAATGAAACCAGCGTCGCGACCCATTACTTCAATGAAAAAAACGCGGTTGTGCGAAGTGGCCGAATCCCTGATTCTGTCAATGGCTTCCATGGCAGTGTTCAGCGCGGTGTCGTAGCCAATGGTAAAGTCTGTCCCAAAAATATCGTTGTCAATGGTACCGGGAACACCGATGAAGGGAATGCCGAATTCTTCATAAAAATCTTTGGCACCCCTGAACGAACCGTCGCCTCCGATGATGATAAGGCCGTCAATTTGATTGTCCACAACTGCCCCTGCAGCGATTTTTCTTCCTTCCGCAGTTTTAAATTTTTCAGACCGAGCAGTTTTGAGAAAAGTTCCTCCCTTGTTGATAATGTGTCGGACGGATCTGGGTCCCAGTTCGCAGGTTTCGTTGTGTATCAGTCCTTCAAATCCTCTATGAATTCCTATGCATTGTGTTTTGTAGTATGCGCATGCTCTTACTACAGCCCTGATGGCGGCATTCATTCCGGGAGAGTCACCTCCCGAGGTCAAAACACCAATCTTTTTTAGGATTTTATCCGGCACTCCAAGGGTTCTTTACTTGAACTGCAAATATATGAAATCAATACAGCTTCTAAAAACAATTGTACGGCAAAATTGATTAGTCAAAATCACGGATGGGTTCCAATCTACCGGATTGAAAATCTTTG
>JAQVKJ010000124.1 GCA_028694715.1 Weeksellaceae bacterium
CCGCCAAATCCGCCAAAACCACCGCCGCTGCTTCCACCTCCCCAAGACGAACTTCCCCAACTGCTACTCCCCCATTTTCTGCTACCGGTATTCGAGATAATCACATCACTGTATGAACCTCCGGAAGAATTGGAGATACCACTGATAAAACCAATCAATATGAAAAACATCACTATGATGACAATGGCAATCAATACCCAATTCGTATTGGATTCATCGTTTACGGGTGTTGCCTTGTATTGACCGGCAAGTTGAAGTTGAATTGCATCGATGGCCCTGTCAAGTCCTTGATAATAATCCCCGATTTTGAACGAAGGAATCATTTCACGGTCTATAATCAGTTTTTCTACAGAGGGCGACATTTTGGCCTGAATGCCGTATCCTCCTCTCAGCGTAACCTTGCGGTCTTTGTCGCTCACCACGATGACAATGCCGTTGTGTTTGTCTTTCTGCCCCACGCCCCAATTTTCTCCAATCTCATTGCCGAGCAGTTCAATCGGATAGTCATTCAGGCTTTTGAAGGTGACAATCACGATTTGGGTTGAGGTAGAATCATTGTAGGCAATCAGTTTGTTTTCAAGCCTTGCATTGTCTCCGGGCGATAAAATTTCGCCAAAATCATGAACCAGTTTATTGTCGGGTATATAATCTTTTTTAACAACATCATAGGGAGTCTGCGCCCAAAGATTCAGGCTGAACGAAAGCAAAAAAATCGCAATTATTTTAGGAAAGACTGATTTCATCGGGCAATTCATTAATATCAATAACTTCTGACGGAAAGTATTCCTTCAGTATTTGTCCACACATTTCTATTCCTAATACCAGTCCTTTGGCGTATTTTTTCTTTTTGAATTTGCGACTGACTTTATGGGTAATTTTCTGCCAGTAATCCTTGGGTATTTTTCTATGAATTCCCAAATCACCAATGACGGTCAGGTTTTTGTCAGATAGGCAGACATGAAACAAAACCGCATTCCGGTCTTGTGTCTCAGACATATTCAGCTGTTCAAAAACATTGACAGCACGCTCATAATGATCTTCCGAATGCTCAAAAGTGATGTGTACACGGATTTCTCCGGTGGTTTTTCGTTCGGCATTTCTAATCGCTTTAACGATTTTCTTTTCCTGTTTTTCTGTCAGAAAGTGTTTTTTCAAAATGGAGATTTTAGAAGTTGAATGAAGGTGCTTTGTCTGCTCCTTCTGAAGCCTTGAAATAACCTTTCTCATCAAATCCCCCAAAACCAGCAATCATGTTGTTTGGAATCTTCTGAATGTAGTTGTTGTATTCCTGTGCTGTATCGTTGAATTTTCTTTGTTCAAACCTGATTTCGTCTGCCATATTTTCAAGCGAAGCTTGTAGTTCGAGGAAATTCTGATTGGATTTCAAATCAGGATAATCTTCCACCACGACCATCAGTCTATCCAATGCGCCCGACAATCCTTCTTGGGCTTGTTGGAATCTCGCCAGATCATCAGCTGTCAGATGGGTGGGGTCAATATTGATTGCTGTTGCTTTGGAGCGTGCTTCTACCACTTGTGTGAGTGTTTCCTGTTCAAAATCTCTTGCGCCTTTCACGGTGGAGACCAACTGATCGGTCAGGTCTGCTCTTTTCTGATAGGCAGTTTCAACATTTCCCCATTGAGCTTTGACTGCATTGTTCTTGGGAATGATGTTGTTGTACACCGATACTCCCCATAGCACAATGACAGCTGTCAGAGCAATCAGTGCTACAATTCCAATGAGCAAACATCCTTTTTTCATAGTTACTGAATTTTAATAAGTGAATAAGTAAAGATAATATTTTTGAATGAAACTGAGATTATTTTTCAGTTTTGAAGCAATTCGCCCACCCAGCTTTCGGCCAAGGGCATCTCCCAATTTTCTTCAAATTCTTCCAAAGTGGTCACACCGTTATGGAAAATATTTGAGTGTTCGGGAATTTCACCGTTTTTTACTTTTTGTTTGAATTCAGAGAGCGGGAGGGTAAAAATTTCACCGTCTGTACTGTAGGAAACCCGCATTTGGTTGAGCAATCCAAAATTGAATTTTGCTTCTACTCTTTTCACCAAACGATTCAGGCTGTCCAGCGAACAACCCGAAGTCGCCACCCGGCTTTCGTCAACTGCAATTACTATAAATCGGTCGTATGGCAATGCATAAGCTGCCGTGAGTGCCTCTCCGTGTGCATTCCAGCGTTTCATGAATTCATCCATCATTTGTTCAATTTCAGTTATTTCTTCTCCGGTGAAACTTCGTTCAGACTGATAGATGATGATTTTTGAGTTCTTGGGCAAATTCATTATTATTGATTTTAATGCAAAGTTGATAAATATTTCATACTAAAACAATGACCCGGCGCATTAGTTCACGGCTTTTGATTTGAGATGATTGAACAGAAGTCAGTTTCTGACTGAAGTGAATGTGAATTATTTATGTGAATATATGCTCGGTTTATAAATCCCCTGCCTCAACGATAATTTCAGCCAGGTCTTTGACCAATAGCCCTGATTCTCTCCCCTTGGACTTCACACCGTCGCTCATCATGGTTATGCAGAACGGGCAAGCAGTAGCAATGACATCTGCTTTGGATTCAATGGCTTCCTCGGTTCTTTCTACATTGATGTCTTTGTTTCCTTTTTCAGGTTCCTTGAACATCTGAGCACCACCGGCACCGCAACAAAGTGACTTTTCTCGGCAATGTTTCATTTCCACCAGCTCTGTGTCCAGTTTTTCAATCAGCGAACGAGGTGCTTCGAAAATTCCGTTTCCTCTGCCCAGATAGCAGGGGTCGTGGAAGGTGATTTTCTTTCCTTTGAATGCTTTGTTGTCTGCTATGACCAATTTGCCTTCATCTATAAGTTTCTGCAGGTATTCAGAATGGTGCATTACTTGATAATTACCCCCCAGCGAAGGATATTCGTTTTTGAGAATGTTGAAACAATGCGGACATATGGTCACTATATTTTTAATTTCATATCCGTTCAACACTTCTATGTTCATCATTGCTTGGGTTTGAAATAGGAATTCGTTTCCTGCTCGTTTGGCGGGGTCGCCTGTACAGCTTTCTTCTGAGCCGAGGATAGCGAATTCGGTTCCTATTTTATTGAGTATTTTCACAAAAGCTCTCGTAATTTTTTTGGCACGGTCATCAAAGCTACCAGAACAACCCACCCAAAATAAGACCTCGGGTTGTTTGCCTTCTGCTGCGAACTGCGCCATTGTTTTTACTTCTATTGCTGCCATTGAAATTCAATTATTAAAAATCATTTTGTATAAATTATTCTTCTGTCCATTTGAGCCGATCTTGCAGTGCATATGGCCAAGGAGCTCCATTGTTTTCAATATTGGACATCATCACATTGAGTTCCTGAGGTGCCTGAGACTGTTCCATGACCAAATATCTTCTCATGTCCACAATGATTGACATGGGGTCAATCCCCACCGGACAAGCTTGCACACATGCATTGCAAGTGGTACAAGCCCAAAGTTCTTCGGCCGAAATGTAGTTGTGTAATGTTTTGCCGTCGTCTTCCCATTTTCCTTTTTGGTCGATGATTTTGCCTACATCCTCCAGTCTGTCACGGGTTGCCATCATGATTCTTCTTGGCGAAAGTAGTTTGCCGGTCATATTGGCCGGGCATTGTTCTGTACATCTACCACATTCCGTGCAACTGTATGCGTTGAGCAATTGTGCCTGATTCAAATCGAATATGTCTTTTGCTCCAAAAGTTTCGGGCTCAGCGGCTCCATCTGCAGGCACGGCATAAGGGTCTGCATTGGGATCCATCATCAGTTTGACTTCATTGGTCACCGCTTCCAGATTGTTGAACTCGCCCATGGGTTCGAGTTTAGAATAATAAGTATTGGGGAAAGCGAGCAGTATGTGCAAATGTTTTGAATAGTACAGATAATTCAGGAAGAACAAAATGCCAATGATATGAAACCACCAGCATGCCCTTTCGATGAAAATCAGTGTGCTTTCATTCAATCCGCTCAACCATGGCTCTGTCAACCAGCCACTGATAAAAAAACTTCCGGTTTCCACATAATGTTCATTGCCCAACTGTTGCAGTGCCACATCGGCACCGTTCATGGTCAGTAGCGCAACCATCAGTACAATCTCCATGATGAGGATGTAGTTGGCGTCTTTCCATGGCCAGCCTTCCATTTCTTTTTTCATGAATCTTTTGATGCGAAGAATGTTTCTTCTGATGAGAAAAATCGCACAAGAAATCAGCACGAGCAAGGCGAGGACTTCGAAGAAACTAATCATTGCAACATAGGATCCACCGATGAAGCTCAATACACGGTGGGTACCAAAAATCCCATCAATCAGGATTTCCATTACCTCAATGTTTATCAGAATAAAGCCCACATACACAAATCCGTGTAGCATGCCTGCCACTGGTTTAACACCCATCTTGCCCTGTCCAAGCGCAAGGCGGGCCATTACTTTCCATCTTTGAGCGGAACGGTCGTTTCTGTTGTGTGGTTTTCCCAGTTTTATGTTTCTGGCAATCTTGCGCATATTGCGGCTAAAAAACCAGACTGCAAAACCGAGGATGATTACAAAAACAAGATTGTCAATGTATTTCATGATTTAATCTTCTTTGGTCAGTTTCTGCTGCTTTTTTCCAAAGATAGAAAATTGCACATATCTCTCAGGATGTTTTTTCATATCGGCCAGAAGCTCGTTCATTGAGTTGGTGGTGATGAGCAGTCTATCATAAAGCTCTCTGTCTTTCAAAAGCGCGCCCATAGTGCCTTTGCCAGAGTTGATGTCTTCGAGTGTTTGATTGAGCTTAGAAGAGACTTGTTCAAAATCGGAGATAATTTTTTCTAATTCTAAATTATTTAGTTTGTCGGCAGTTTGACCAAATTTCTCAATGGTCAGTTCTGCAGTGATGAGTGTTTTGTTCAATTGTTCATTGTTGTCAGCTATCATTTTGCCGGCGTTGTCAGAGGTTTTTGTCAGGGATTTTGAAGTTTCGTTGAATGAAATCAATGCGGTGTCCAAGTTTTTCAGAATCTGTTTGAAGTTCTCCCGGTTTTCTTCATCTAACATTTTGTGTGCATCGACAACTGCCAGATTGAGATTAAGCATAAGCGAATCAAGTTTTTT
>JAQVKJ010000125.1 GCA_028694715.1 Weeksellaceae bacterium
TCCATCACAAAATCTTGGGTGGTATTCGCTTCATAATGAACTTGTTCAGTCGGTTGGGAATGAAAGAAATCCCCGTATTTCTGCATCAATTGTTTTTCGAAATCAGCATCTATTTTTTGTTGTGAAGTAATTTCGAGCAACATTCCGAAAAGCGATTTTTCGTTTTTGTAAATCGGGTCAGTAGCCTTGACTTTGTCTAAAAATTCAGAAGATTTGTCATAATCCTTTTTTAGAAAATACAGATAAGCAGTCGTCAGGTTCCAAAAATCTTTCTCTTTGGTGTTTTTGGCTTGCGCTGCCGAAACCGCAATGGAGCTGTTGAGTCTTTCCTGAATTTTTTCGTCCAACAATACCGGTAATCGTTTGTCTTTCAAATGACTCAGGCAATTTTTCTCATGATTCCCGGTGTCGTAATTATAAGGACAATAATAATGAATCGGTAGGATTTCCCTTTCCAAACTGTTGATTTCCCTGGCCATCAGCACTTTGGCTTGAACGGCATCGGGTGAAATGGCGATGATTTTTTTCAATTCGGCCATGGGGTCATTAAAACTCCGATAACCGAGCAGCATGTACAAATCAAACTTTTCATTGTCGGTTTTCACCTGTTTCAACATGTTTTCAAAATCGAGGTCTTGCGTGATTTTCATCGAAGTATAGGCATCGGTTTTTCGGTTTTTGGTGTGGGTGAAAAACTGAAAAAAATCGTAATTCGCTTGCATGAAATTGCCCAAGGCCCTTTCGGCTCCACCCTTTTGATCCAAGGCATAATAGTACATAATGGTTTTGTAATTCAGGCTTTCAACATACTGATTGAAAAACTGAATGGCGGCTTGGTAACGATGGCTGTAATGTGCAAAGCGAACCAGTTGATAGCCGTATCTCGGCTTCAAATCCGGGTCAGATTCGGCATTCCAGCTTTTGGTCAATACGCCTATGACTTTTGAATAATCGAGTTCAGCCACCGTTTTTTCGGGCAAATATCCCCAATAATAATCGGTGTTGTCGCTGCGCTTAAAGGCCATATAGGGTTCAAGATATTTGGCATAAGCCAGATAGAGCAATGCTTGTTTGAATTTTTTCCTGAATCGGGCATCCGCAAAATCTAAATTCTTATCGACTGACGAATTTCCTTTGGCCAATTTTTGCACTTCTTCACGACTGGCCACAAAAACCAAATAATGCGCCTGCTCATATGGAATCCCAAAATAGCGTTGCCAATCCTCAATGTTTTCATTTCGTTGATTTTCATAAGCTTCCGAACCAAAATAAGCCACATCCATGATGCGGAGAAAAGGTTCGTACATCGGCGAGTTGATGGTGGTTTGGGCAAATAGATTAAAATATTCGTATTCGGGATCCCACCAGGCACATGCATAAGCCTGAGAAAACGCCAATGAAAGCAACAAGGTGATAAAAGATTTTTTCATGGATAGTCAGCTTTTGAACAAAATTAATGAAATATGTTTCACAATGGTTCTAAATTTTGAATTCACCTTCATCGGCCCAATGATTTTAATGGTCATTATTAAAACAATCTACAATCTATTGCAAGTCCTGAATATTGTATTTGGACAAAAATAGACTGTCCAAATGATAATAAACGATGTCAAAATCAGACTGGATTTTTGCATCCAAAAATCGTCGGCTCTCAGTCAATAATTCTGCGGAAATGCTTTCGGGTTTCACTGTAAAACCTTGATTCAGATAGACTCCGCGCAGAAAAGCGTCGGTCGTGACTTCGTACAATCCTTCATTGATTTTCCTGAAATTTTCATTTTTCACATCCGATTCTGTCACTCCGTTGATCAGTTTCTTTTTTCCCAAATGGTTGGTTGCAATCGCCCAAGAATAAATCGGCAGTGCCACATCGATTTTCAACGGATATTGGTCAATGTCTTTCAGATAATCTTTGAGCAGTTCCAAATCCAGAATTGAATTTTTTTCCACTTCCTCTATCGGATTAGAAGTTGCATAACACATCAGATAAACCTTGTCGGCTGGCGGAATTCCGGTTTTGGTTTTGAATTTCACCTGGTGCAGTCGCAGGGTGCTGCTGATGTTTTTTTGGGCAATGTTTCTTAGCTCATTTAGGAAAAGGAAATAATTGTCTCTGGTAGAAGCCGTCCAGTCGCAATCGATTTGAATTTCGACAAATCCGTCAAAACCATTTTCATTTGCAATGCTTTGAACAAGTCCCAGCACATCCTTGGCCAATTTTTTGATTTCATTCTTTGAAATTCCCTGAAAAACTTCATTGATGATGTAAACAACGGGAACAAAATCTGCCTTCAATTTTTGGGTGTCGAATTTTTGCACAAGTGCAGTCGGTTCAATTCTGCCTTCTTTTATAACCACATCAAAAAGTCGGACATATAGTTTTTCTGAATTCAATGCTTCAAAATAAGTTCGTTCGGTTTCCCCAAAATTCACATTGGATTTCCAGTAATAAAACTGTATAGGATGCGAATTCTTTTCCGGTTGGCAGGCAGTCAGGAAATTCAGTAACAAAAAAAATAGCAGGAAATTCCTCATGTTTTAATTGCGGGTATTCACTTCTCCATAACCCACCAACACATCATAGCGGTGGCCCCACGGTCGATAATAAAACAATGCCTGATAGATATTTTCGGTTTGCCAGAAACTTCCGTTGATGGCCGAATAGCTCACATTTCCTGTGGATTTATCATAAACCGCATATTGGTAGTTATAATACCCCTGTTTGAGCAAAACTGCCGTTTCCCAATAATTGGTTTCGGTCAGTTTAAGTCGGTATGCGGGCAAAAGTTGCCAATTGTTGAATGCTCCGACGACATACAGTTCTTTGGTTCCATTTTCATCGTCAAATTCATCCAATGCAAAATGTACCCAAGTATAATCTGCCTCAGAACCTGAGCGGGTTTGGTCGGGAGTTTTAATATTTCTAATGTAAAATGCGCCATTCACATCTGCATTGTCAAAATAACCGAGATGTTTGGTGGGTGTATCAGGACGCAGCACGGTGTGATAAATACTGTCCTGTCTGAAAATTCTTTCGGTGCTCATCGCCGCCACATCCAGATTTTTGGTATCGAACCACAGGTATTCGCTTCCCCCTTCGAACAGGATTTTCTGGTCTTTGTATGTCAACTGACTGGGGTTCATAAATTGTGGTCTTTTCAGTACCAAATTGTCTTCCCAATTGCCGTTTTTCATGATAAATAGGGTAGCACCGTCGGGCGTTTCTGTCAGATTCATTTGTGCGCTGCCGGCCACCACACTGATTCGTTGGTTCATGTCTCCACTGCCCAAAGCCCGTTCTTCACTGATGCCTATGCTCACTTTTTTGGAATCGTAAATGGCAAATCTGCGAACAAATTCTGGATTGTTTTCGTCTTCTGTAAAAACTTTTATCACATAATTCCCTGCCAGTTTCAGGCTGACATCACGGTTGGGAATGCTTACTTCGTAGTGGGTATAATTCAGATAAGTATTGAATGAATTGGTGTAATTATTAATGTAATTTGTGCTGAATCCATTCAGGTATTCCGACTGAAAAATTCCGGAAGGTGTCCAGTCTGCATTGTAGTGTTCAATTTTGTATTTGTATTCTTTGTATCCTTGATTGAGATCGTCGAAAGACAAAATCAAATACTCACTGCCCAGACGGATGACGGGAGTCAAATCGTTTGTTTGCGGATTGAACAATTGAATTGTTTTGATGTTTTCAGGGGCTTGGATTTCACGGTAAACCTGTGCAGAAGTCCATTGGAAGCACAAGACCACAAAGAGTAGGATTCCATTTTTCATAAATCCAAAGATACAAATTCTTTGTTCAATGCATTAGCAATCTCAGGGTGGTTTCTGACCCAAATCAATCAGACAAAACATCCCGAATTTCCTCGGTTCTCTCAAAGACTCCTTTGGCGTATGGACACAGCGGAATGATTTTCAATTGATATTCTCTGGCGAATTCGACTGCTGCATCCACTAATTTTCTGCCAAATCCACGGCCTCCAAATTCAGTGAAAACTTCTGTGTGGTCTATGATAACCTTGTCTTCACCCGCCCAGACATATGTCATAAACCCTGCTTTGACATCGTCCTGATAGAGTGCAAATTCTCCTTTCTTTCCGTCATCGGTTCTTTCTGTTTTAATCATATTTCTTATTTTAATTCACTCTCAATCTGTACTCCGCCTTCTATGATTCTGTGTACTGGACATTTGGAACCGATTTCATAAATTCTTTTTCTCTGGGCTTCGTCCAGATTTCCTATGAGTTCAACTTTTTTGGTAAAAGTGGTCTGATTGTTTCTAATGTCTCTCACAAAATCAACTTCCACAATGGCTTGCTGCAAATCCCAGCCTTTGCGAGCCGCATACATTTTCATGGTGATGGCAGTGCATGAGGAGAGTGCGGCATTCAGTAATTCGGTGGGTTTTGGACCCAAATCCATTCCGTTGACTTCCATCGGTTCATCGGCGATCAGTTTGTGGCTGCGCATTGTCATTTCAGTGGTGAACATTTGTTCTTTGATGGTACCTTTTACTTGCTGGCTCATATTTTATTGTTTAACTGTTATTTTAATTTAATTCTTGGATTCTCAGGTGGCAATGGCACGAAATCGGTTTCACCGGGGACTTTGGGAAACTTCTGTTCCAACCAATCCTGTTTGGCCTGTTCTATTTTTTCACGGCTGCTTGATACAAAGTTCCAATAAATAAATCTTTCTTCTGGGAAAGGTTCACCTCCAAAAAGATAGACTATTGAATTTTCGGACATTTCGAATTCACAGAGTTTTGTATCCTTGGCCACAAGCATTTTCTTGGATTCGTATGTGTGGCCTCCGTCACTGATATTGCCTTGGAGAATATACAGACCCGATTCGCCATAAAGGTGTTCACCGATTTTGACTTTACCGCCGTTTGCTGACTTGATTTCAATCAAAAAGAGTTTGCTGTACACTGGAACCGATGATTTTTTGTCCATTAGTTCACCTGCAATGAGTTTGAATTTCAATCCGTTCTGCTCCCATTCAGTCAGCTTGTCGGCATCCACATGCACAAAATAAGGTGTCATGTCCTCTGTT
>JAQVKJ010000126.1 GCA_028694715.1 Weeksellaceae bacterium
CAATATCAAAAAATCGGATGAGGTCTCTGAAGATTTGCTGAAATCATACGATGAGAGAATTCAGGATTTGACAGATAAATTTGTAAAACAGGCAGATGAATTCTTGATGACCAAGGAAAAAGACATCATGACTTTGTGATGATTCAACAAAAGAAATGAAATCCAAACACCGTTCATTAGGTAACGCTGCTTTTATTTTATCGATGATGAAAAGAATTCAGAATCAATATTTTCGGTAGAATCCTACTATGTTTGTTGCCGAAAATCTAATCGGACGAACACTGCTCAGAGATTTTGGGAGAGGAAGAACTCTCAAATCAAGAATTCTTTTTCGAGTTGGAGTGGCTCCAAATATTCCCCATTTTTGTAAACCCGCATATTCCCACCAGAAATTTCATCAATCAGCATCACTTGACCGTTCACATCCCTTCCGAATTCCAGTTTTATGTCATACAGTTCAAGCTCTTTTTCGGCCAATTCGCCTTTGATGACATTGCAGATTTGCACGGTTTCATCTTTGATTTTATCGTATTCTTCATTGCTGAGAATCCCCAACATTGAGAGTGCATCTTTGGAAATTGGCGGATCGCCCCGTTCATCGTCCTTGACGGTGATTTCTACAAAGTTTTCCAGCAATTGTCCTTCTTTGCAATAAGCAGCATATCTCCTAAAAAAACTGCCGACCGCCCTGAAACGGCAAATCACCTCGAGTCCGTTGCCAAAAGCAAAAGCTTTTTTGACTGTCATCGTCTGATTTTCAATGTCGGCATCCACATAATGGGTTGCAAATCCTTTTTGATTGAGCAATTCAAAAAAATGAATGCTCATTTTCAATCCGGATTTTCCTGCACCCTCTATTGTGAGGCCAACTGTATTGGCTCCCGGATCAAAAACTCCGTCTGTACCCGTTACATCGTCTTTGAATTTTAGCAAAAACAGATCGGCTTGCTCAGTTTCGTACACATCCTTGGTTTTTCCGGTATAGACCCTTTTCATCGGCTTTTAATATTTGATTGTCAAAATTACGATTATCCACAAAATTCAACGCAAGAAACTTCGGCGAATATTTAGTCAACATCTATGAACAAAAAAGAAGGCCTCACAACGAAACCTTCTTAATTGCATTTGTAAATCTTTATAAACTTATTCTCAAGCCTTCATGACATTTACTGCATTGATGCCCTTTTTCCCTTCTTCAAGGTCAAAAGTAACCTGATCATCTTGTTTAATACTTTCTTTCAAACCCGAAACATGAACGAAGTACTCTTTTCCTGATTCGTCATCTTTAATGAAGCCATAACCTTTGGATTCATTAAAGAACTTTACAGTACCTTTATGCATAATAATATAAATTTTGGGAAAGTTAAGGTTTTATTTAGAGTTTTTTAACTGAAATTCAATTTATTTTAACTTTGACCAAACAACACATACATCATGGACAGAAGAAATTTCATCAAAACCAGTAGCATGGCAAGCCTGACAGCACTGTTGATGCCCGGAACCTTGTACAGTGGTGTCGTAGGCAAATCCAAAATCAATGTCGGGCTGATTGCCACCGGGATGCGTGGACAGGTGCATTTGGATGAACTATTGAAAAGGGACGATGTGGAAGTAACAGCCATAGCGGATCCTGAACTTAAAATGGTCGAAATGGCACTCGGTATTTTTGATAAATACAAACGGCCCAAACCAAAGGTTTATAGCGATGGAGATTATGATTACCGCAATCTGCTGAAGAGAAAAGATGTGGATGCAGTCATTATTTCCTCACCTTGGGAATGGCATTTCGAACAAGCTACAGAAGCGATGTACGCAGGAAAAATCACGGGATTGGAGGTTTGCGGTGCAATGAATCTGGACGAATGCTGGGGGTATGTAAACACATATGAAGAAACCAAAGTACCTACTTTTATAATGGAAAATGTTTGTTACCGCCGCGACATCATGGCTGTTTTCAATATGGTGCGTGAGGGGAAGTTTGGACAGTTGGTTCACGGACAAGGTGGATATCAACACGACTTGAGAGCTGTGCTTTTTAATGATGGCCGTAGTGCTTATGGCAAAGGTGTAAACTTTGGAGAACAGGGATTTTCTGAATCCAAATGGAGAACACTACACTATGTAAACAGAAATGCAGAACTCTATCCGACCCACGGACTCGGCCCAGTGGCTACCATGATGGATGTGAACCGCGGCAACAGAATCACCCATTTGACTTCAATGGCGAGCAAACAAGCCGGCCTGACCGATTATATCAAAAAAAATGCCGGCGAAAACCATCCAAACGCCAAGGTGGATTTCAAAGAAGGAGACATCGTTCAGACACTCTTGAAATGTGAAAACGGCGAAACCATATTACTGACCCATGATACTTCACTGCAACGGCCGTATAATTTAGGTTTTAGGGTTCAAGGCACCAGCGGTATATGGCAAGACATCGGCTGGGGCGAATTCAATCAAGGTTTTTTCTACTTTGAAGATGAAATGAATCATTCACACCGCTGGACAGGTTCAGAAAATTATCTGAAAAAATACGATCATCCGCTTTGGCTCAAACATCAGGACAAAGCTGAGGGAGCGGGACACGGAGGCATGGATTATTTTCTAATCAATGATTTTGTAGAATGCATCAAAGCCAACAAGGAATTCCCGTTTGATGTTTATGGCCTTGCGACTTGGTATGCGGTAACACCATTGAGCGAAAAATCGATAGCAGGAAACGGAGCCTCTCAGTCAATGCCCGATTTTAACAAGGGAAAATACAAAACCAGAAAACCGGTTTTCGGTTTTGATGACTATACTTAAAATTTAAGTGCTTATTCTGGCAATGCATTGGGCAGCAGTTGTCAAGTGAGCAAACAATTCGATTCGGTCAGCAGTAGGGGTGAATCCCTCATGGAGTTTGTAGTTTTTGATGACTTAGAGCGGGTCCCAGACGAAATTATAATGCCACTATAATTAACCTGCCCAACTTTGTTTGTATTTTGAATTCGTCCTGATTTTTTCTATTGTTGGGAGTATTTCCCATTAAAAAAACACACAATTCCCACTGATTGGATACGAGGTTAAACAACAACACAGGATGAAATGCCAAATTGATGGATAGATAACAATTATCTATGAGTTATTTTGGTTGTAATTTAGAATGGCTTTGTATCTTTGCATTAAAATAAAACAAACAAATATCCGGTTCGGAATCTCATTGAAATCAAATGCTTCAAAACTCTGACAATGAAGTGGTGAGCAATTGAAGCCCGGTTTCAGATTCGCTGGAGTAACAGCTTTTTATGCTGTTTTTAAAATTGAATTGGTTTGAACTATATAAAGTTTTTGGCGCTTTTTCATACGGTCGGTATTTTTGCTCAGTCCACCATAGACGAGGCACAACTCAAAGTATTTTTGCCCGATGAAAATTCCCAGACCTATAATTGGATTTATACCCAAAATTTCTTCTTTGGCAATTTTGGGCTGAAACAGCTGATGAGTGCAGTTCCGGTCAATCCACAGCCGGCGAGAAGCATCACAATATCGGCTACACCTTCTTCGGGTAAAACAGTGCCGGTAATGGAACTTCATTATGACAAAGCAGGAAATCTCAAACGGATGAATGTACTCGAATCCTTCTTTGGCACACCGATGACCGTAGAATACAAATACCGTGACGGCTTGATTGAGCAGGAAACCATTTACCAAAAAAAAGCCGGAGAAACAGTAGAGAAAATCAATCTGTTTTATTATGCTGAAGGAAAAATGATTGTCCAAAATCACCGCGGGATGCTGGATGTGTACAACCTGAACGGCAAGGTGTTGTCCAAAAGAAGTTACATAGCAGGAAAACTGGTGCTCAACGATAAAATCGAAGACAATTGCAGACTTACCAACTACAGAGGGAAGCCCATCAGTAAGATTTGTTTCAGCAGTTTTAATCTCGATTTGCCATTGAGCATTGAGGAATTCAGCATGAACGAAGACAAGAACGGGAAAGTTGAACTTATGAAAGATCAAACATTGGAAATTAAGCAAAAATCAGAAGTTGAATATTCTGTATTGAACAATGGCAAAGAACAATATATTTTGAAACTTGATGAGAACAAACGGGTGAAATCATTCCATTTCCTCGGAATTAAATCCGAGAAAGTGGCACCCGTGAATTTTAATTTTAACTATATGAACCCTTAAAAATGAGTAAAAATAAATATACAGAAGACGATCTGAGGCAGGACCTGGCCTCGAACAAAGAGTACGAATTCGGCTTTACAACCGACATCGAGTATGAAGATTTCCCCAAAGGAATCAACGAAGAAATCGTCCGTATGATTTCAGAAAAAAAGAACGAACCAGAATGGATGACAGAATGGCGTCTGGAAGCTTTCAGAATCTGGAAAGAAATGGACAAAGAACCCGAGTGGGCAAACATTTCTTATGAAAAACCAAACTTCCAAGACATCACCTATTACGCAGCACCCAAGAACAGACCCAAACTGGACAGCTTGGATGAAGTTGACCCCGAATTGCTCAAAACTTTTGAGAAACTGGGCATTTCAATAGAAGAACAGAAACGATTATCAGGAGTAGCCATGGATGTCGTGATTGATAGTGTCTCCGTAAAAACCACCTTTCAGAATACGCTTTCTGAGCTGGGCATCATCTTCATGTCAATCAGCGAAGCCATTCAGAAATATCCCGATTTGGTCAGAAAATACATTGGCAGGGTGGTACCCAGGACGGACAATTATTATGCGGCTTTGAATTCGGCGGTTTTCTCCGATGGATCCTTTTGCTACATCCCCAAAGGGGTGCGCTGCCCAATGGAACTGTCCACTTATTTTAGAATCAATCAGGCGGGCTCAGGTCAGTTTGAACGCACCTTGCTCATCGCCGACGAAGACGCCTATGTCTCCTACCTGGAAGGCTGTACGGCTCCCATGCGAGATGAAAACCAACTGCATGCCGCAGTGGTTGAACTCATTGCAATGGAAGGCGCCGAAATCAAATATTCAACCGTTCAGAACTGGTATCCGGGAGACGAAAATGGACTGGGAGGTGTATTCAACTTCGTGACCAAAAG
>JAQVKJ010000127.1 GCA_028694715.1 Weeksellaceae bacterium
ATTTTTCTCCTTTCAGAAAAAGCGTGGGTTTGTCAAATGTTCCGATGCTCATTTCGTGTTCAATCATTTCGTTGTACCATTGATTCAATACTTTGAGATTGAATCGGAAAGCGTATTTTCCACTGTCGGTGGAATGTACATTTTTCAACAAAAACTGACGAACAGAATATTCGGGAATGTATAGTTTCAATACCTCTTCCACTTCAGCTCGTTTGTTGATTTGGTCAAAATCCACTGAATTCAATGCTTTGAAAATTCCCTGATGATGTGGCGGATATGCCTTGGGTGCCATGTCGGCAACAATCAGTTTTTCAAGTCTTTGCGGATACAAATAAGAAAATTCAATGACTGCCCGGCCACCAAGTGAATGCCCCAATAAAAAACATGTTTCAATCTGATTTTCATCCAAATAATTCAGTAAATCACCAGCCATCGCTTGCAGGCTCATGTCATCGTCATGAAAACTTCGTCCGTGGTTTCTCAAATCGATGGCGTGTACGGTATAAAACTCCGAAAATCGTTTGGACAAAGTCCCGAAATTATCCGCCTGACCAAAGAGTCCGTGCAGGATGAGTAAATGTTTTGGATGATTACCGTAGATTTTGCTGTGCAAAATTTGACGCATGAGACAATGGATTGAATTCCTGCAAAATTAACCAATAATAATGAATCATTCCTGACGATGCGCCAACTCAATTCTTTTTAAATAGGCCTGAATGGTATTTTCTAATCCGAGATAAAGTGCATCCGAAATCAAAGCGTGACCTATGGAAACCTCAGCAATTTCGGGAATTTGTTGGATGAAAAATTCCAGATTGTCTAAGCTCAAATCATGTCCTGCGTTGAGTTCCAGCCCGGCTTTGAGGGCTTCATCAGTGGTTTTTCTGTATGCATCTATTGCTTCCGGATTTCCTTTCGCAAATTCAACCGCATAATTTTCTGTATATAATTCTATGCGGTCGGTTCCTGTTTTGGCAGCGGATTCAATCATGCGTGGATCTGGGTCTAAAAAAATAGAAGTTCGGATGTTATTGTTTTTGAATTCACTGATGATTTCGGTCAGAAAAGATTGATTTTTAATCGTATCCCAACCTGCATTGGAGGTGATGGCATCTTCGGCATCCGGCACCAATGTTACCTGTTCGGGTTTCACTTCCAACACCAATTCAATAAATTTCTCGACCGGATTTCCTTCAATGTTGAATTCGGTGTTGATGATGGGTTTAATGGCCCTTACATCGCTGTATCGGATGTGTCTTTCATCGGGTCGGGGATGAACAGTAATTCCTTGTGCACCAAATTCTTGTGATTTTATAGCGGCTTCTTTCACATTGGGCATATCACCACCCCGCGCATTTCTGAGGGTGGCTATTTTGTTGATGTTTACACTGAGTTTAGTCATTCTCTCTGTTGATTATAAATGGTTGTGAAACTTCTAATCCGAATTCACGGCTGGCTGTAATCAGGTGGTCAAAAATATCGGCCTGAATCTTTTCGTACACCGCAAATGTTGAACTGTTCGCAAAACAATAAATTTCAAGCGGCATCCCAATGGAAGTCTGCGCCAGTTGGCGAACGGTCAGCGTGTCATTTTTGGAAATGTCATCTCGGTTTTCGAGATAATTTTGCGCATAAATCCTGAAAGTCCCAATGTTGGTCAGTTGTTTGCCATTGATGAGGTTTCCGGGATTTTTTACTTTCTGATTGGCCTTTTCTATGTCTTTTCTTTTTTGGAGAATATAGTCCTGAATCAAATCGATTTTCCCAAATTTCTCCAGCATTTTTTCGTCACAAAATTTGAATGAATTCACATTAAAAACAATCGCTCTCTTGATCCTGCGGGTATTGGTTTCGGACATCCATGAATTATTAGTAACTTCGGTTGAAATCAAATCATAGGTAGGAAAAGTTGAAATCGTTTTGTCGAATTTTTCGACTTTGGTCACCGTCAGATTGATTTCTTTGACAATTCCTTCCAATTCATATTTTGAAACCGAAATCCAGTCGCCAATTTTGATGCTTTTTGAGGTTGAAATCTGTACCCCCGAAATAAATCCAAGGATGGAATCCCTGAAAATCAGCAGTACTACGGCCGTCAACGCACCGAGTACTGTGAAAATCTGTGAAAGTTTGACATCGATTAGCGTTGCAATAAATGTCAGCAAACCAAAGAAAACCACAAATATCTTAATGAGCTGTGCAAAAGTCCTGAAACCAATTTTGGAATAAGTTTTCTCCTCGTCATCGTCATTTATTTCAATAATTGCATCTATCAACCTGAAAACAAACAATATAATTAGAGAAATAATCAGTAGCCCGATGAATTTTTCGGTAATTTTGCCAATGCCAGCATACTGTTGAAATACAAGCGGATTGACTGCCATCAGCAGACTGATGGTGAAGAAATGAATCAGTGAACGAAAAACTTTGTGTTTGTAAAACTGCCGTGTCCATTTAATTTTTGAATTTCTCAAAAAAAGTTTCAGCAGAAAACCGGAAAGTTTCTGAAGTAAAAAATCAAAAGCCAGAAGAATCAGTATCCAAATCAGAATTTCCAGAACAGGTAATAAGACTGACAATCCGGCCCCGTCTAATAATTGGTCGAGTTTTGAATGGATTAGGTTGACGGTATTTACAAGAAACTGATTTGTGCTTTTTTCGAACACTGTACTTAAATTTTCACAAAGTTAGAACATATCTGTAGTAAAAAGGTATTAAATTTACAATCGTGGATGAACTTGCGATAAAAATCATTTTTGGTCTGGTGATGGTCATTGGCATATTGGGGAGCATACTGCCGGTGCTTCCGGGTTTGCCTTTGGTTTTTGGTGCTTTGTTGTTAGCGAAAATATTGGGTTATTCTTCAATCAGTTGGTGGCTGATAAGTTTCTTTGGTTTTTTGACCGTTCTCGGTTTGGTCTTGGATTATCTCATTCCGGTGGCCACATCCAAAAAATTAGGTGGCAGCAGATATGGACTGATCGGGCTGACGATTGGATTTGTCGTGGGGTTGATTTTTGCTCCGGTTGGTTTATTCAGTATAATTGTGATGCCATTTTTAGGTGCGTTGGTCGGTGAACTGATTTATGACCGAAAAAGCCATCGCAGAGCATTGAAAGCAGCAAGTGGGTCTGTGATTGGCTATTTCTTGAGCATAGTGTACGGACTTACGGTCTCTTTCCTGATGTTTGGATTTTATTTGTTCAAAGACATTTTATAGACCGGCCCTTTTTTTAAGAAAATTTATTGATGATTTCTTCAAATTTAATACGGCTAAAAAACGACAATTCAAAAACTTGTTGTATATTTGCACTGCTTTTTAGGAAAAAAATGTCAAGAGAGCCTTTTTAGCTCTCTTTTTTATTGACTATGGACAGAGAGAAAATTCAGCATTTGGCGGAAGAGGCCATATCGGAAAATTCGGATTTGTTTTTGGTGGATTTAAAAATTTCTGCCGACAATTCGATTGAGGTATGGGTGGACAGTGATCAATCGCTTCCGTTGGATGAGATTGTCCGGATTAGTCGCTACATAGAGCATCATTTGGACAGGGATGAAGAGGATTTTTCGCTAAGGGTTTCTTCTCCGGGCGTGGGCAATCCGCTTTTGTTGTCCAGACAATACAAAAAGAATATGGGCAGAATGCTCAGAGTCAATTGTGAAGATGGTACAGAAATAGAAGGAAAACTAGTGGCTGCCGATGATGAAGGAATTGTACTCAAATGGACAGCAAGGGAGCCCAAACCGACCGGTAAAGGAAAACGGACCGTAGAAAAAGAAGCAACTATAAAATATAAAGAAATTAAAAAATCGATTGTTAAAATCACCTTTTAAAAAGCCAAAGAGATGGACAATACTGCATTAATTGAATCATTCGCTGATTTCAAGGACGAAAAGAATATAGACAGAATTACGCTGATGGCCATTCTGGAAGAAGCGCTTCAGGGAATTTTGAGAAGAAAATACGGTTCTGATGATAACTTTGACATCATCGTGAACCCCGACAAAGGCGACTTGGAAATCTGGCACAACAGAATCGTGGTGGCAGACGGTGAAGTGGAAGATCCGAGTGCGCAAATTGAATTGACATCGGCACGGAAGATTGAGCCGGATTTTGAAATTGGAGAAGAGGTTTCCGAATCAGTAAAGTTAGAGGATTTGGGGCGAAGAGCGATATTGTCGCTTCGTCAAAATCTTGCTGCTAAAATTCAGGAACACGACAATGCAAATCTGTATGAAAGATTCAAAGAAATGGAAGGAGAAATAGTGTCGGGTGAAGTACATCATTTTCGTCAAAAACACACCATAGTAATGGATGACGACCAGAATGAAATGATTTTGCCCAAAGAAAACCAAATTCCTTCGGACTACTTCAAAAAAGGAGAAACCATCAGAGCGGTGGTGGAAGAGGTGAAACTCAAAGGCATTCGCCCACAGATTATCCTGTCCAGAACTTCTCCCAAATTCTTAGAAAAACTTTTTGAAAGTGAAATCCCTGAAATCTTCGACGGCCTGATTACCATCAAAGGCGTAGCGAGAATTCCAGGCGAAAAAGCAAAGGTGGCCGTGGAATCATACGATGACCGCATTGACCCGGTGGGCGCCTGTGTGGGGATGAAAGGCTCAAGAATTCACTCGATTGTCCGTGAGCTTAAAAACGAAAATATAGATGTAATCAATTATACCAACAATTTGCAACTCTATGTTTCAAGAGCACTCAGCCCAGCCAGAATTTCAAAAATGGAAATCGATGAAGATGAAAAAAGAATCGCAGTTTATGTGAAACCAGAAGAAGTCTCCAAAGCCATTGGAAAAGGTGGCCACAATGTGCGTCTGGCAGGAAAACTCATCGGAATGGAAATTGATGTGTTCAGAGATATCCCTCAGGATGAAGATGTTGAACTGACTGAATTTAAAGATGAAATCGAAGACTGGGTCATCAACAGCTTCAAAAGCATTGGCCTGGATACGGCCCGTAGTGTACTGGAGCAGGATGTGAATGATTTGATTATCCGGACCGATCTGGAAGAAGAAACC
>JAQVKJ010000128.1:0-3906 GCA_028694715.1 Weeksellaceae bacterium
GGTTTTCTGGGCAGACTCAAAGTCAAGCGTATCAGCGTAAGCCTTCATATCATCGGTCATATACTGAATCACTTCGCTGTAATTTCCTTTCAGAATCTGACGAATAGAACGAATGTTTTTCTCATAATTTTCTTCGGTCTGCTTGCCCACACAAGGCCCCAGACAGTTGCCGATATGAAATTCTAAACAAACCTTGAACTTGTTGGCTTTGATGTTTTTTTGGTTCAAATCATAGTTGCAAGTTCTCAGTGGATAGACCTCACGAATGAAATCCAAAAGTGCATTTAGAATCCCGATTGAAGCATAGGGTCCGAAATATTCTGAGCCGTCATTTATCAAATTTCGGGTTTTAAAAATTCTCGGAAAGGGCTCTTTTTTGATGCAAATCCAAGGATAAGTTTTGTCGTCCCTGAGCATTACATTGTATTTGGGTTGATACTTTTTGATCAGTGTATTTTCTAACAGCAATGCTTCATACTGATTGTCCACCACAATGGTTTTGATGGTTGCAATTTTGCTGACCAACAGTCTTGTTTTTCCCGAATCATGGGTTTTGGTAAAATAAGAAGAAACTCTTTTTCTGAGATTTTTGGCTTTGCCCACATAAATCACCTTGCCGTTTTTGTCATAATAACGGTAAACCCCCGGTTTTCCGGGCAATGATTTGATGATGGGTTCTAATTTCTCGTACACTTTTCGAAATTAATATAATTTTTTGAGGCAATAAATGATTTCATAAAAGAATGATATTAATGGTTCATTTGTTACTGATTATTTTTAATTATCGTAATTTTACAATCAGAAAAATGAATTTGAATCATGTTTTTTGAACACATTTATGAGAAAGGCTTGTCGATGGGAAGTTATCTCATTGGCTGTCAAGCCACCAAAGAATCCATTGTCATTGATGCAAAAAGGGATATTGATACTTATCTTGAAATTGCAAAGAAAAACAATTTGAAAATCACTCACATCGCTGAAACCCACATTCATGCCGATTTTCTATCAGGCTCCCGCGAATTGGCTGCAGCCACGGGTGCCAAAATGTATTTGTCAGACGAAGGCGGACCGGACTGGCAATATGAATTTCCACATACCGGCCTCAAAGACGGAGATGTCATCAAAGTAGGAAACCTTAGTTTTGAAGTAATACACACTCCCGGTCATACACCAGAAAGCATTAGTTTTCTGCTTACCGACCATCCATCCAGCGAAGAGCCGGTGATGATATTTACAGGAGACTTTGTATTTGTAGGTGATGTAGGAAGACCTGATTTGCTGGAGAAAGCTGCCGGAATATCGGGAACCAAGGAAGAAGGCGCAAAACAAATGTTTGAAGCACTGAAAAAATTCACTGTGCTCCCGGATTTCGTACAGGTTTGGCCTGCTCACGGTGCCGGTTCTGCCTGTGGAAAGGCTTTGGGTGCCGTGGCAAGCTCAACCGTTGGTTATGAAAAAGCCCGAAATTGGGCGTTGCAATTTGGTGATGACCAAGAAGAATTCATTGAAGCCTTGCTCGACGGACAACCCGAACCTCCCAAATATTTTGCAATGATGAAAAAACTAAACAAAGTCGATCGTCCGCTTTTGACCGAGCTGCCAAAACATCCCAAACTAAGTAAAAATGCTTTTCTCGATTATATTCAAAAAGGCGTGAAAATCATTGACACCCGCGATAAATTCACTTTTGCCAAAGGATTCATACCCGGCAGTTACAATATTCAAGCAAACAATTCATTCTCAACTTGGATGGGTTGGTGCATGGACTTTGACGAAGATTTTGTGCTGATAGCCGAAGACGAAAAAATGGAAGATTTGACCCGAAAACTGATGAGAATCGGACTTGACAACATGAAAGGATATATTTCAGACATTTCAGAATTGGGAATTGAAATTGAAACCGCTGACATTATTGGAATTGAAGAATTTAAAACCCTCGCGCAAAATGCGGATGCCCAACTGATTGATGTGAGAGGAGAATCAGAATACAAAGATTGTTGCATCCACGGTTCCGACAATCTTTTTGTGGGTACGCTACAAAACAATATCGATAAAATCAATCGCGACAAACAATTGATTATTTATTGTCAGGCCGGCGACCGTTCTTCGATTGCATTCTCAATACTCAGAAAAAACGGTTTCAGAAACATTAAGAATTATATTGGCGGAATGAAAGAATGGAATGAAAACAGTGAGCCTGTGGTCACAAAATCACAAATCGCATATCATTAAATGACACAACAAAATTTGATGGATTAAATTAAGATAAATCAAGGATTCACCTCATTTGTTGTCATAAGAAACTTCTTTTGTACCTATCCAAAATCTCTAAAAAGCATTGAGATTTTGACATTGTTTAATTTCCAAAATTACCACTTGGACACCGGCAAACATTCACAGATTTATTCTCAAAACATTTCAAATTCCGATTTTTTTTGTTAATTTTGATTCGTTCTAAATAAATACCCCTTCCTCATTATTCAGGACAAAGAAAATTTCACTTTATTCGTTAACCATAATTAAAAAATTTATCCAATGAAAAAACACAATGCACAAGCCGTATGGTACGGATCAGTCAAAGAAGGAAACGGAAAAATCAGTAGCAGAAGCAAAATTCTGGACAACACCAATTATTCATTTACCACCCGATTCGGTGATGCAGCCGGAACCAATCCGGATGAATTGCTGGCAGCCTCGCATGCGGGTTGCTTTGCCATGGCCACCAGTCTAATGCTCGGACAAGAAGGGTTCACCCCCGAATCACTCAGCGCAAACGCTGAAGTAACCATGAACCCCGAAACCCTGACCATCGAAAGTTCTCACCTGACTCTGAAGGGAAAAGTACCACAAATCAGCAATGAGAAATTCATTGAAATCGCAACCAATGCCAGTAAAAACTGTCCAATCAGCACAGTACTGAACTGCAAAATAACATTGGACGCTAGTTTGGAATAAAAATATTGAATGGAGCATGTCTCAAAATCCTGAACTCTGAACGAAACAAAGGGTAGTAAGAAGTTAGGGACCGTTTAAATTTTTGAGACAATCTCTTTTTTATAAGGAATGTCTTAAAACACAATCCGGATCAACTGTAACAACATTTCAAAAACCATAAAGCTATGTCACAAAGAATGGATTATTTTAAAGTAGATGCCGAAGCGATGAAAGGACTGATGGAAATTGAAAAATACATGTCAAAATCAAACTTTGACAAAAAGCTATATCATCTTATCAAACTGAGAGCTTCACAACTAAACGGTTGTGCTTATTGTTTGGATATGCACTCCAAAGATGCAATAAAAATGGGCGATACCGTACAACGACTCATCGGCTTAGATGCTTGGAGGGAGGCTCCTTATTATACAGACAAGGAACGGGCTGCGCTCGAATGGACTGAGGCGGTTACGCTGGTAGCAAAAAATGAAGTATCAGACGAAGTTTATGAAAATGTAAGAAAACATTTCAGTGAAAAAGAACTGCTACAACTGACCATGGGAATCATCGCCATCAACGGTTGGAATAGATTGGCGATACCGTTCAGAACACCGGCCGGTACCTATGAGCCAAATAGCTAAATAAAATCAAACCAATTGAATTTAAAAGGCAAAATAGCAATCGTAACCGGTGTGAGCAGTGGTTTGGGAAAAGCCGTTGCAAAAGCCTTGATTGCCAATGAAACAGAAGTTTATGGACTGGCAAGAAACACCTCTCAATTAGAAAAACTAAAAACCGAGCTTGGCAAAAAATTCCACCCTGCTTCTGTAGATATCTCAAAGTCTGACGCTGTCCACAAATGGATTCAAAAAACTTTTTCCGAAATTCATAGCCCGGACATACTGGTCAACAATGCCGGAACCGGTTCCTTTGGTGCAATTGACGAAAAACAAGAAGCAGAATGGTTGCACA
>JAQVKJ010000128.1:3916-5021 GCA_028694715.1 Weeksellaceae bacterium
AATCTGAACGGAACTTATTTCATCACTTCTCAAATCATACCCTTGATGAAAAAGAAGAAAAACCACACCCATATCATCAACATCGGCTCCATCTTAGGTACTGTGGCACGCACCGATGCAACTGCTTATTGCGCCAGCAAGTTTGGGCTTCGAGGCTTTTCGGAAGCTTTGTTCAAAGAAATGAGAGGGTTCAACATCAAGGTCTCACTTATCAATCCCGGTTCCATAGAGACCGATTTCTTTGCAACATCAGGCATCAAAAAACATTCAAACATGTTGCAAGCCGATGATTTGGCAGAAACAGTGATTTTTCTATTAAAAACGCCTGACAATATGTTGATTGATGAATTGAGTATAAGACCTCTGAACCCGAATAAAACTTAATTAAATCTCGAAAAGTTCAATAAAACAATCAATTCAAATGAAAAAAATCATTACCAAACGGATTTATGAAAAAGCCGATGCCAGCGATGGTTACCGCATTCTGGTTGACCGTCTGTGGCCCAGGGGCGTCAGCAAAGAAAATGCTATGGTAGATGAATGGTTGAAGGAATTAGGGCCTTCCAACGAACTGAGAAAATGGTTTGGCCACATCCCTGAAAAATATCCGGAATTCAAAAAGAAATACAAAGAAGAACTAAAATCAAAAACTACAACATTGGAAAGGATGAGAGCTATTGCCGATAAACAACAGCTATGCTTGTGCTATGGAGCCAAAGACACTGAGCACAATCAGGCACAGGTACTCAAAGAAATTCTGGAAAAGAAGATGTGAATCAGAGGAATTCCTCGTGACCTGAAATAAAATTTTATGCCGCAACTGCTTATTTTAATTAAATTGCGCTCAATTAAATAGCTGACACATGAAAAGAGAATTGACAAGTTGGCACAGTCCTGCACTGAATCAGGACATGCCCATCGCGGTATACGGTGATTACGGATTTGCACTGCTGTTGATTCCAACGGCTGCTGCAGATTATTAGAATACGAAAGATTTCTGTTGCTTGACGCCATCAAACCTTATATTGAATCCGGAAAAGTAAAAGTTTTTTCCATCAACAGCATCAATAGCGAAAGCTGGCTGAATGATGAAATGCAAGCGGAA
>JAQVKJ010000129.1 GCA_028694715.1 Weeksellaceae bacterium
TTCAAGGTGGGTTTGTGGAACTGTGTTTAAATTTGTAATTAAAATTAAATCTTTAACAAGTTCAATGTCAGATGACTCCGCCCCATTTTCGAGAAGAAATTTCTCTGCGATTTCTACACTCCTAACTTCGTGATTTTCATATCCGTCAATGTAACCTGTATCGTGAAACCAAGCAGCAAGCACCAACAAATCCGCTTCCTTTTCGGTCACTCCTTCTGCCGCAATCAATTCATAAGTCTTAGTAACCACAAATTGTGAATGCAAAAAATTATGGTAAGTATAATTTGGATTTAACTTATCTTTGAATAAATTAAAAACAAACTGTTCGGCTTTCTGAATCAAATCTTTCATAGATGCATTTAATCTCGAGTAAAATTAAGGAATTTCACCTTGCAAAAAAACTTTTTCAATTTTCTCTTCTCATTACATTTTTTTTTGTTCATTCCTGCTCTACGATTCAACCGCAATACGGCAAACAGGTTGATTCTCCGAAAGAAACCTTTCAAGAAAGTGAAATCCCAACCCATCGTTTTTTTCTGATAGGTGACACCGGTGATGCCGGCGAACCCGCTTCAACCACCACATTTGAATTTTTCAAATCCCGTATAGATAAAGCCGATTCCGCTTCCACAGTGATTTTCTTAGGAGATAATATTTATCCCAACGGCATGCCCGATGAAAATTCAAACCAAAGGAAAAAAGCCGAACAAAAACTTCAGTTGCAAATCGACTTGCTCCGGAATTTCAAAGGACAAACTTTCTTCATTCCCGGCAATCATGATTGGTATTCTGGAATCAAAGGGCTGAAAGCACAAGAAGCCTTCGTCACAGCACAATTGGGCAAAAAAACTTTCCAACCCAACAAAGCTTGTCCCATTGATTCCAAAAAAATTTCCGACGAAATCAGTTTGATTTTTGTGGACAGCCAATGGTATCTCGAAGATTGGGACAAACACAAAAACATGAATGCCGACTGCGATCTCAAAACAAGGGATGAATTTCTGGAAGAATTTGAAAGTGAACTCAACAAAAATCAAAACCAACTAACAATCATTGCCATTCACCATCCGTTGTTGAGTGGTGGGACGCATGCCGGACAATTTTCATGGAGCAAGCAATTGTTCCCTTTTGAAGCAAAAATCCCCTTGCCGCTCATCGGAAGTTTCATTAATTTACTGAGAAAAACTTCAGGCGGAAGTCCGCAGGACAATCAAAACCATATTTACCGAGAATTCATCAACCGACTCAAAACGCTGGTCGCCGACCGTGAAAATCTGATTTTTGTTTCCGGGCATGACCATAATTTGCAATACCTCGAATCCGAAAACATCAAACAAATCATCAGCGGTGCTGCCTCAAAAGACGAAGCCGCAAGAGCGGTAAACCCCAATGATTTTTCGGCCGGTTGGCAAGGCTATGCGGTTTTGGATGTATTCAATGACGGAAGTTCAAAAGTGTATTATTACGGCAACAAAAACGGTAGTGAGAAATTGTTGTTCGAACATTCTATCACAGAAAAAAGACCGGTTTTCACAGATTTTATTTATGAAAATGAATTCAAAGCCACAGAAGTTTCTCAAATTTACACAGATGAAATGACCCGTAAAAGCGGATTCTATCAATTTTTGTTCGGAAAACATTACCGTAAATATTACAGCACACCGGTGGAAGTTCCCGTATTAGATTTGTCTAATGAATACAATGGTTTGACGGCCATTCGTGCCGGCGGAGGTCACCAAACAAATTCAATCCGCTTGGTGGATTCATTTACTGGAAAAGAATATTCTTTGAGAGCTTTGAAAAAAAGCGCAAGTCGATTCTTACAGGCACTTGCATTCAGAGAACAATATGTGGCAAGGGATTTTGAAGAAACTTTCACCGAAGATTTTCTGCTCGATTTCTATACCACCACACATCCCTACTATCCGTTTGTCATTGGTGAACTGGCTGCACCGATAGGAATTTATCACACCAATCCACGCCTTTTTTATGTTGAGAATCAAAACAACCTCGGGATTTATAACAAAGATTTTGAACCGGGTTTGTACATGCTTGAGGAACGACCAATGCGTAATTTTAATGACACGGAAAGTTTTGGGGCGCCCCAAAATATCATCAGCACAAGCAAGCTTTTTGAGAATCTGAGAAGCGATGAAAAATACAAAATCGATGAAAAAAGCTACATCCGCGCCAGATTATTCGACATGCTGATTGGCGACTGGGACAGACACAGCGACCAATGGCGGTGGTCAGAATTCAGTCAGGACGAAAAAAATTATTTTCAAACCTATTCCCAGAGACAGAGATCAGGTTTTCCCCAAGTATGACGGCTTTCTGATTTCTATGTTGATGCAGCTTCCCGCATTAAGGCACATGCAAAATTTCGGAGCGAATATCAGAAATGTAAAATGGTTCAATATGGAACCCTATCCCATGGATTTGGCTTTGATTCGTTCTTCAGGCATCGATGACTGGCTGGCGGAAGCTGAATTCATTGAGGAAAATCTGACGGATGAAATCATCGACCGCTCATTCAGAAATATTCCTGAAAACATGAAAGACGAAACCGTTTTGAAAATCAAAGAATTAATTAAAATCAGGAAAACAAAACTTTCTGAATTTGCAGAAAAATATTACAAGGTTTTGAAGAAAACAGTGGTGCTGCACGCAACCGACAAAGACGATAAAATTCTGATAGAACGACAGCCCGGCGGTATCACCAAAATTCAAATGTTCAGACTCAAAAAGTCGGGCGAAGAACTCTTTTTTTCAAATTCCTATAACCATAAAGAAACCCGAGAAATCCGGATCTACGGACTGAATGATGAGGATGTATTTGAATTGAGCGGCGAGGGAGACAACTATATAAAAATCAGACTGATGGGCGGCGCGGGAAAGGATAGTTACCACATTTTGAACGGCAGAAAAGTTCGGATTTATGACAATCCAAACGATAAGGACGATACAGAAAAAGCGCAAAAAGCCAAACTGAATCTGACCGAAGATTATGATTTGAACCGTTACAATTATACCCACCCGAAATACAATGTTTTCAGCACTTTGCCGTCGGTGGGTTACAATCCGGATGATGGAGTGAAAGCCGGATTGTCATTCAATTATGTCGTCAACGGATTCAAACGCGACAAATTCACTACCAATCACAATCTGCTTTTGAATTATTATTTTGCTACCCGTGGGTTTGAAGCGGTTTACACAGGTGATTTCATGAAACTTATCGGAAAATGGAACCTTGGTTTGACTGCGGTTTATACCAGTGCGGCCTATACCCACAATTTTTTTGGATACGGCAATGAAACCGAGAATTTTGAAGATGATTTGGGGATGGATTATAACCGGGTCAGAATTCAATCATTGAACTTCCGTCCGAACTTCTACAAAACCGGAAGAAACAATGGGCGAATCGAATTTGGTTTGGGAATCTCAGACCTCAAAGTAGAAAAAACAGCGGGAAGAATTGTTGAAGTCACCCCAGAAATTCCTACTGAGATTTTTGACCACAACCAATTGGGAGAAGTCTATTTCCGATATTCATTCAGCAATTACGACAACCGTTCGATGCCGGTTTTGGGAATGTCGTTCAGTGCGGAAGCACATTGGGAAACGAATTTCAGTCAGTCCGGCAGAAGTTTGCCGTGGTTGGCAGGAAGTTTTGGATTCACACATCCCATAAGCCGCGGTGGGATTTTGAATTTTTCCACTTTATTCAAAGGAAAAACCCTGCTCAACAATCATTTTGAATTCTATCAAGCTGCGTCCATTGGCGGTGAATCCGATTTGCGGGCCTATCGTTTTGACCGATTTACCGGCAAAAGTTCTTTGGTGCATTCCACAGATTTGAACCTGAGACTCGGTAAGGCAAAGACGGTCTTACTGCCTATTTATTACGGTATATCAGCTGGTTATGATTACGGTAGAGTGTGGATTCCGAACGAAGCTTCCAAAGTGTGGCATCAGTCATACGGTGGCGGAATCTGGTTCAATGCGGTCAAAACCCTGACCGGAAAAATCAATTATTTTCACGGTGAAGACGGCGGTAGATTTTCATTTAATCTGATTTTCGGGTTTTAATATTATTGAAACACAATTAAGAAACGAATTGATAATCAACAACTCCAATAAATTTTGTAAAATCACAATAAACCAACTTATTCATTCCAATAAATCGATACTTTTGGGATTGCTTGATCAAAGAATTTCCGATTTTTTTAAAATAAATTTCGCTCAATCATCAAAAATTATGCCTTAAAATTTAAGTCTATGTTAAAATTCCTTATTTTTGCATAACCAATGATTATTACAATTGAACAAGGTTATGCAAGAATACACTATAAAGGAATTACTAAAAAAAGGAAAATCGGCATTGCTGTATGAAGTCTGCATCCAGGGATGGGTTCGTGCTTTCAGAAGCAATCGATTCATTGCGCTCAATGATGGCTCTACCATAAAAAATCTTCAGATTGTCATTGATTTCGAGAAATTCGATGCGGATTTATTGAAGAAAATCAATACTGCTGCTTCTCTCAAAGTGACCGGGGAAGTAGTTGAAAGCCAGGGCGCAGGACAAGTAATTGAGGTGCTCGCTACCAAAATAGAAATTTTAGGTGAAGCCAATCCGGATGAATTGCAGTCCACGATTCTTCAACCCAAAGCCCACAGCCTTGAAAAACTGAGAGAACAGGCGCATCACCGTTTTAGAACCAATACTTTTTCGGCCATTATGCGTGTGAGAAACCAACTGATGTTTGCGATTCACAAATACTTCAATGATGAAGGTTTTGTTTATGTCAACACTCCGATTATCACCGCATCGGATGCAGAAGGCGCCGGTGAAATGTTTACGGTGACCAATTTTGATTTGGACAAAGAACTTCCCAGAACCGAAGATGGAAGAGTGGATTACAAAGAAGATTTCTTCGGCAGACACACTCATCTCACCGTTTCCGGGCAATTGGAAGCTGAAGTAGCTGCGATGGGGCTAGATCGGAAGAG
>JAQVKJ010000130.1 GCA_028694715.1 Weeksellaceae bacterium
TTAAAGTTGCCGATAATAAAGGACGGCATCAAAGCTTGTAAGTATTTTTCATCGATGGGCATCAAAACCAATGTAACCCTGGTTTTTTCTCCCGGTCAGGCATTGCTTGCAGCCAAAGCGGGTGCGACCTATGTTTCTCCTTTTTTGGGACGGCTGGATGATATTTCGACCGACGGGCTGAATATGTTGTCAGAAATCAGGACTATTTATGACAACTATCTTTTTGAAACTGAGATTCTTGCAGCTTCAATCCGCAGTCCGATGCATATCATCAACTGTGCAAAGATTGGTGCAGATGTGATTACTTCTCCTTTGTCTTCCATCATGAGTTTGCTCGCTCATCCGCTGACAGATTCGGGATTGGAAAAATTTATTTTAGACTATAAAAAGGGAAACCAATAAACTTGGTTTTTTCAGATTCAGCTTGACTGATTGTTATTTTTTATCCTGCAGACCGAAGACCTCTTTCAACAAGGGAGTGGTTCTCAGTCCAATGTTGTTTCTGATGCCTTCCTCTTTTTGAGCCACCATTTTGAAAACGCCGTTGATGGTTTGTTGAGTCACATAAGCATTCAAGTCTGTGGTGACATTTTTGCCGGTAAAATTATTGTATTGTGTAATGATTTTTTCCCAAATATCATCCGCACCGACTTTCCCAAGCGAATTTCTGACTTTTGGCTGAAATGCAGTGAAAAGTTGATTAGAAGTTCTGTTTTGCAGATACTGCGTTGCGGCATTGTTTCCACCAAGCAGAATCCCTTTTGCATCGTTGAATGTCATCGTGACAATGGCATCCTTAAAAATGGGAGCTGCTTCCGTTACTGCATCTTCTGCTGCGCGGTTCAATAATTTCAAGCCCTCATCGGCCAGACTTCCCAATCCAATGTTTCTCAATGTATTGTCCACAACTTGGAGCTCTTCTGGCAAAAGAATTTTGGTCAAGCTGTTCTTAAAAAAACCATCGGTTTTGCCCAGTTTTTCAACTCCATCCTGAACGCCGAACTCTAATGCTTGCTTGAGTCCTTGTGATATTCTTAAACCAGAAACGCCTCCGATTCCTTCTCCGGTTTCGGTCGGGAAATGCGAAGCGATTTGTTGCATTTCATCACAACTACTGAAAGTAAAGCAGCTTATGATTAGGAAAATAAAAATCTTTCTCATAATTTTTTTATTTAATGAATTATAAAATTATCAATTATTTCTGACATTAATGTGGCCAGAAATTTTGTGTGTTTCGTTCAAACTCAGAATGTACCAGTATGTTCCTGATGGTACGGGATTGCCCATGTATCGTCCGTCCCAGAGAATTTCAGCGGAATTGATTTTTCGGTTGACAAATATTTTTCCGTAACGGTCAAAGATTTGAATGTTTGCGTCCGGGAATTGTGACATTCCTCTGACGGTCCATTGGTCGTTGATTCCGTCTCCATTGGGTGAAATGAAATTTGGAACAATGAAAAAAGTAAAATCAAATTTTTCACTGTAACAGCCCGTGTAGTCTCTGACAAAAAATTCGTAATCATTTGGCTGCAGTCCATAAAATACCGGAGAACTCTGCCACAAAATCCCATTGAGTGAATATTCGTAGTTTCCTGATGGCGAAACCTGAACAGTAACCGATTGATCAGCATTAATAACCACATTTGTTATTTCTGGCGAGCCACCGTTGACCGTTTCAAATGGAAGGATGAAAATACATCCGTTCGAATCGCTTACCATAACTGAATAATTGCCCGGCTGGCTAATGGTAACTTCATGCGTGTCAATGGGTTGGTTCAAATCTTCTCCTGATAGACCGCTCCACTGATAACTCACAAAAACATCGGGCACACTCAGCACGGCCGCAGTTCCTTTGCAGAATACCAACTGATTCTCGTATTGCACATTGGCTTCCGGAATATTCAGTTCGAGTTCCGTAATTCCATAACAATCTTCAGTTCCCATGTCCACCTTCGCATAAATGATTTTGCTTTCAGACAATGTGATGAATTGTGGCAAAGGATTTTGATTGTTATGTAAATCTTCCAGGTCATTGAAAAACCTGATGTTCACCAGTGGATTGGGATTGATGCTGAGGATGGCTTCATTCAGATCAAACTCTGCGGTTCCAGATTCAGTATTGCGGCATTCGGTCAGGCTGCTTTCATTGGCTTCGGGTGCAATGTTGATAATGATGTGAACCGGAATAATGTAGGTTGTATTATTTGTGGATTCATGTACTCTTATGTAAATATAATCATCCTGATAGGCTGTCTGGTTAGTGAAAGGATCTTCCAGCGGATTGTTGCCGTTTTCTGCATCCTGTAGATTTTGGTGATAACTGATTTGAATATTAAGTGCTTCATGGTAACCGGCCGCACCCCACCACTGATTGGCATTGCTGCCTTCGGGACGGTATTTGACCACTGTTCTTTCCATGTTTTCGAGATTGATTTCATAAAGAAAATCAACTGTATTTCCGTACAATCTTCCGTACTCTGCTGCTAAGCCAAAAGTTCCGGTTTCAATTGCCCCCATGTCCTGATGGATGACATAAGCATTGTTTTGACCAAGTGTTACTTTTAGTAAATGGTCTTTCCCGTCGTTCATGGTCCATGCCACATACATATAATCACCAATCTGTACAAAATCACCACTTGCGTTGCCGCTGCCGAAATCATGCCATAGATAAAAATTGCCAATGTCATCCGGGTCGGAACGATGAACTTTACTTGTCCATCCACCTTCATATAGATGGTCCAGATGGTCAAACGAGAGAGCGAGAACTGTCTGACCATTGGCGTGCACTTGCCCTATGGTTTGATAAACACAGTTTTCTGGATTTACTTTTTGTAGTAGGCCGTTTTTTCTGGTGATGAAAATTTCCTTTTGACTGTTGAATGCAATGTCGTAATAACCGCCTGCTCCGTCTGAGTCTCCACACACAGGTACTACTTGAGGGTTTCCATACAAATCAACGATTTTTTCAATTCCTCTGTGGGCTTTGGTTACATATATTTCAGGTGATTCGTTGAACTCAGAGAGCACTTCGAGTGCAAAGTTCTGAAGTTCGCTGAATGGAATGTTCACAAAGCCATCGCCATCGTAATCGCAGGCAGAATATTCTTTGGGAGGTGTTATAATCTGTCCGGTACAAATTTTAATAAAACTGAACATCAAATAAAAGAAAACAAGCCTCTTCAATGTCTTTATTTTGTGTGCAAATTTCGTAAAAATTATACGGACGGTCTTTAGAAAAAACAAAAAACCTACTGTGAAACAAGTGGTTTATAAAAAATTTAACATTATGATTTATGTGAGACCGAATTTGGTTTTGATTTTGTCTGCCAAATCGAGTTTTTCCCAAGTGAAGAATTCAATATCTCTCAGTGTAAACTCATTCTTGCTTCCTTTGTTGAAAGTTTTGTCAGCTACGAAGGGTTCTCTTCCCATATGGCCATATGAAGCGGTTTCTTGATAAATCGGGTTTCTCAATTTTAAATATTGTTCAATGGCAAAGGGTCTCAAATCAAACAATTCTTTGATTTTTTCAGCGATTTCGCCATCGTTCAGATCCACATTTTTTCTGTTGTATGTATTCACATAAACGCCCGTAGGTTCGGCTTCTCCGATTGCATAAGAGAGCTGAATCAGAATTTCATCAGTCACGCCGGCAGCCACCATGTTTTTTGCAATGTACCTTGCAGCATAGGCGGCACTTCTGTCCACTTTTGAAGGATCTTTTCCGCTAAACGCTCCACCACCGTGTGCACCTTTTCCGCCGTATGTGTCCACAATGATTTTTCGGCCGGTCAGACCGGTGTCACCGTGTGGTCCGCCGATGACGAATTTACCAGTTGGATTGATGAAGTATTTGATGTCATCATTGAAGAGTTTTCTAATATCGTTGGATTGTTTTTCGATAACTTTTGGAATAAGTATCTCCTTGATGTCCTTTTCAATTGTTTTGAGCATTTCTTGATCATTCCCAAAGTTGTCATGTTGGGTAGAAACGACTATGCTCACAATTCTGATGGGTTTGTGGTCGTCCGAGTATTCAATTGTTACCTGAGATTTGGCGTCGGGTCTCAGATAGATCATTTTTTTCTTTTCCTTTCTGATTTGCGCCAGTTCTTTCATGATGGAATGTGCAAGATCAAGGGCGAGTGGCATATAGTGTTCTGTTTCATTGGTGGCGTAGCCAAACATGATTCCTTGGTCTCCGGCTCCTTGCAGTTGGGCTTTGGTTTCAAAAGTCATTTCTGTAGTAGCCCTGTCCACACCCTGATTGATGTCGGGTGATTGTTCATGGATGGCTGTCAGCACGCCGCATGAGTTGCCGTCAAACATATATTCACTTTTATTGTAACCGATTTGATTAATGACTTCTCTGGCGATATTTTGTAAATCGAGGTATGCGGATGATTTGACCTCACCGGCCAATATGACTTGTCCGGTGGTTACCAAGGTTTCGCAAGCTACTTTTGATTCTGGATCTGAGGCGAGAAAATGATCTACGAGTGCATCGGAAATCTGGTCAGCAATTTTGTCAGGATGTCCTTCAGAAACCGATTCAGAAGTAAAAAAATAAGACATAATGAAACTTTTATTCGGAATTAAAAGGAGTGTGAGATTACTGTTTTAGCAATTTTTTAATGAGGCTGCAATCAGACAAATCCTTCCTCTCCGGGTTTGTGGTGCAAAAGTAAGGAGTTTTGAACAATAAGAAAATGAAATGTCGAAATATTTTTGTTTACAAGACACCGAGTTTTTTCATGCAGGCCTTCATTTTGTCATAGGTTCTTTCAATATTATCGTCCAACCCAATCGAGAATCTGATTAGGCCTTCCGACAATCCCATTTCTTTTTGTTCATCGATTGGTATTTCGCTGGAAGTGGAAGTGCCGGGTGCGCTGAATAGGGTTTTGTAGAAACCGAGACTTACAGCCAGATAGCCTAAATTTTCTTCCTGCATTTGTTCCATTAACCTATTGGCTTGTTCAAGGCTTCCGGCATCCAAAGCCATCATG